>NZ_JBVHTR010000014.1:172578-183986 GCF_055565775.1 Streptomyces sp. NPDC028331
TTCCCTCTCTCCGCTCCTCTTACCCAAGCGCCCAGTCCCCCCCCCCCCCCCCCCCCCCCCCCCCCCCCCCCCCCCCCCCCCCCCCCCCCCCCCCCCCCCCCCCCCCCCCCCCCCGCGGCCGGTACCTCGGGGACAGGGGTCAGTCCGGGGACTCGTCCGGTACGGGGCCCTCGGGGTGGACGGAACCCGCGTGCGGGGCGCCCTGCCGGCCGGTGCCCGCCTCGTCCGTGTCGGGGACGTCCGTGGCATCGGTGCCGCCGCCCTGCGCGGGGCGGGCGTCCCACCGGTCCTCGCCCTCGTGGGCCTGCTGGTCCGGCATGTCCCGCGGAACCGGTTCCACGGCCTCGCCGGGACCCTGACGCCGGTGCTCGGTCACGGCGATCACTCCATTCCTGTCTTCACCAGGGCGACGGGCCCCACACGAGCAAGGACCCTTCCTGGCGAGGCGGCGAGTACCGCAGGGAGGGCCCGCGAAACCGGCGGTGCGGGTTGAATCAGGGAAAGCGGCAGGTGGGCGGGGGTGGGTCCGGTCTGTGTACGGCGCCGGGGTCGGGGACGGGGCCTGCCGAGGGCCACGGGGGCAGAGCGTTGCGTCGGCGAGTCCGGCTCCTCGACCGTGCTGTACGTCCCGCCTCCACGGCCGAGGCACACTCCGCCAGGCGTGGCCACCGCGGCCCGCCCCCGTGGGGCCGTCACCCGGCCGCGTACACGTCCTCCACGTAACGCCCGGACGCGATCAGCTCGTCGAGCCACCGCTCGGAGTCCCCGCCGGGCACCCGCTCGCTGTGCATCGCCCGGAAGGCGTCGCGCACGCCCGGAGCCATACGGGAGCCGTCCCCGCACACGTACACACGGGCCCCGGCATCGAGCAGCCGCCACACCTCGTCGGCCTCGGCGGCGATGCGGTGCTGCACGAAGGACACCCCGTCGACGGGCGCCGCGCTGAACGCCGGGCGCAGCGAGACCGCGCCGGCGGCCTCGGCGGCCCGCAGCTCCTCGGCGTGCAGGAAGTCCGCGTCCGGGGCGTCGCAGCCGAAGTAGCAGACGGCCTGGGCGAGCCGGGCGCCCTCCGCCAGCGCCCGCACCCGGTCCGCGATCGCGCCGCGGAACGGGGCGAGCCCGGTACCGGCCGCGACCATGACGACCGGGGCCGAGTGGTCGACGCGGAAGGCCTCACGGCAGGGCTGGAGGCGGGCCAGGACGGTGTCTCCGGGCTCGACCGTGACCAGGTGCCCGGAGCCGGTGCCCCGGTAGACGCCGCTGCCGGAACGGGCCGGGGCCTGAAGGAGCGAGACCATGAGGTCGATGTGGCCGGGGTCGGCCGCGGGCGAGGAGGACACCGAGTGGTGCCGCGGGCGCAGCGGCGTGAGGAAGTCCAGCAGGGTCGGCCAGTCAAGGGCGCCGCGCAGGGCGGGGTACGCCTCGACGACCTCGACGAGGGTGCGCGGATCGTCGGTGAGGCCGGCCAGCGCCGCACGTTCGGGCGGGCATGGGTTGGCCGCGGCGAGGACGGCGAGCTGGTCGGCGTTCGGACGCTCCTGCAACTCCACGTGATGGGTGAGAAGTTGACGTACCGTCAGCGGGCGGTCGACGGCCAGGCCGTCGCGGCGGGGCCGGGCCGCGCGGATGTCCAGGACGGTGTCCAGGTCCACACCGAGCGCGGTGGCGGCCCGCTCGACGAGCGCCTTGTCGTTGACGGGCAGCACGGCCACGTGGTCGCCGGTGCGGTAGGCCGTCCCGTCGGGCAGTGCCAGGCGCACGAACCGCTTGAGCCGAGGGTGGCCGGGCGCGGTCAGGTCGTACGCCTCGGTGACCGTCATCGGGACCAGGTCGTGCCGCGCGGCGAGCGCGTCCAGGGGGCCGCCGCCGACCGTGCGGACCTCGTACGCCTGTGCCGGCTCCCCCGCGGCGGTGGCGTCCGGGTCGCCGTACCGCTCCAGGAGGGCGGTGCGCAGCCGCGCCGTGAAGGCGCGGACGGTCCCGCCGAGGTCGCCCGAGGCGTCGGCCGCCGCGCGGTCCAGCAGGCGGGTGCCGCCCTGTTCGGCCAGCCGCTCGTCGATGCGGGTCGGGACCCGCTGGTAGGTGGCGGCCCAGGTGCGGTCGCCGACGCCGAGGACGGCGTAGGTGACGTCCGTGGCGTCGGCCGATGCCCCGGACAGCCAGGCGGCGAAGGCGGTGGCGTCGTCCGTGGGCTGCCCGTTGTAGGAGGCGGCGGTGATCACGACGGCGCGGTCGGTGGGCAGCCCGCCGGCGTACGCGTCCAGGGGCGCGACCTCCGTCTCACAGCCGACGGCGGCGGCCTCGTCGGCGAGTTGGGCGGCGAAGTCACGGCAGGTTCCGTAGTTGCTGCCGTGCAGGAAGAGCGCCCGGGTGCCGGGGCGTACGCGGGCGGGCAGGGTGGCGGTGTCCGCGACGGACTCCGCAGCAGGCCGGTGGGTGCCCGGCAGGGGCGGGTGCGTGCGGTCGGCCGCGGTGCGCGGCGACAGGGTGAGGGTGAAGCCGTCGGGCTTGAGGGTGAGGGTCTCCTTGACCGTGAGCCGGTAGTCGGCGTGGTCGTGGAGGCGGTAGCGGTGGACCAGCATCGCCAGCAGCATGGTGGCCTCGTGCAGTGCGAACTGGCGGCCGATGCAGGCGCGTTCACCGGTGCCGAACGGCTTGTAGGCGTGCGGTGGGCGGGCGGCCTCCGCCTCGGGTGTGAAGCGGGAGGGGTCGAACAGTTCGGGGTTGTCGCCCCACACCGGTTGCCGGTGCAGCATCGGGGCGAGGACGACGACGGACTGCCCGGCGCGCAGCGGGACCCGACCGCCGAGCACGGTGTCCTCGCGGGACTGCCGGCTGAACGCGGCGGCGGTCGGCCACAGCCGCAGCGCCTCGTTCAGCACCTGGCGGGTGTAGGTGAGCCGTCCGATCTCGTCGTACGTCGGCTCGGGGTCGGGGGCGTCGCCCCACAGGGCGTCGACCTCGCGCTGGACGAGCTGGAGGACGGCCGGGTTCTTGGCCAGGTGGTACAGGGCGAAGGACATCGCCCCGGACGTGGTCTCGTGGCCGGCGATCAGGAAGGTGATCACCTGGTTGCGGATGTTCGCGGTGTCGAGGGTCCTGCCGTCGGCGGGGTGCCGCGCGGTGAGCATCAGGCCGAGCAGATCCTCGGCCGCGCCCTGCTCACCGCCCGCCCTGCGTGCGGTGATGACGTCGTCGACGACCTGGGCGAGGTAGGCGGCGTCGTCGCGGAAGGCCGCGTCCGCCGCCGTGTGGTCGTCGCCGGGCAGCCGGCCCAGCCGGGTCATGCTCCACTCCAGGCAGCGGACCATCGACTCCACGAAGGGGTGCGGTTCGTCGCGCCGGAAGGAACCGAAGTCGTAGCCGAAGCCGGCGAGCCCGATGGTGTCGAGGGTCATGCGCGTCATGTCGTCGGGGACGTTCACCGGCCGGCCGTCGCGACCGGCCCGGTCCCATGACTCGATCAGCCGGCGCGCCACGCGCAGCATCACCGGATGGTAGGTGCGCATCGAGCCGAGGGCGAAGGCGGGCATCAGGATGTCGTGGGCCCTGGCCCAGTTGGGCTCGTCGTTGTAGGCGGTGAACAGGCCGTCGCCGGCGAACTCCCGGACGTTCTCCAGGGCGGGGCCGATGGCCTTGGCGAAGCGCGTCTCGTCGGCGAGGTCGGTGACCAGGTCCAGGTCGGCCACGAACAGGACGTCGCGTCCGTGCAGCCGGCGCACCAGCACGGGGCCGTGCCGGCGCATCAGCTCCATGGCCTGCTGGATCGGCGTGCGGCCGGGCCCGACGTCGGAGATGTCCGCCACGGGGACGCCGTGCGGGGTGCCGAGGGTGGTCTGCGACTGCGCGGTGGGGAGCATGGCGCGACAACTGCCTTTCGCGGTGCGGGACTGCTCCCACCAGCTTGGTCGCCGGCCGACGCGGGTCCGTGCCGTGCGACTACATGAATCCGCAGTGGAAAGCACCGGCGGGGTCTTGCCAAGGCGCGCCCGGATGCGCAAGGCGGCGTTGTCGGACAGCACCTAGGGCCGACCGGTCGATCTCGGTCCTCTCGTGCGGGTCGCGGGACCCGGCCCCCCGTGCGCGCGCCTAGGATCCGGGGCCGTGGCGAAGACGTTTGAAGAAATCGTGGAGATGCAGCGCGCGGCGAACGAGGCCCAGGTGCGAACCGCCGGACTGCGCGAGAGATACGGCCCGCCCACCGCCACCCCGTGGACCAAGCAGCAGACCGACACGTACGAGACCGCGTGGCGCGCCTGGCGCGACCTGGACCGGGACCTTCAGGCCGAGCTCACCGAGTACGCGAAGACGCACGGCCGGGCGCGCGCCGATGTCGAGGCGGAGGTGCTGGCCCAGGCGGAGGAACCGCCGGAGAGTGCTTAGAGCCCGGTCGTCACCGCGGGCGGAGGTCGACCCGCCAGTCGTTGGATGTGATCCGGTGCCCCTTGGGGTACTCGAAGTCGACCTGGCCGAGCAGTGCGAAGCCCGCCTTGCGGCAGACCGCGTTGGAGGCGGGGTGGTCCACGCTCGGGAACGCGTGCAGACACCGGTGCGCCCCGGTGGCTCGCGCCGCCTCGACGACCGCGCGGGCCGCCCGGGCGGCGAGGCCCCGGCCCTGGAACTCGGGCAGCACCGCCCAACCGGTCTCCCAGACCGTCGCGTCGTGCCAGGACCGCTCCCAGAAGCCGATGGATCCCACCGTCTCGCCGCTGTCGGCCAGCGTGATCCGGTACATCCGGCCCGCTTCGAGAGCGAGATAGCGCCGGTGCCGTGCGGCGAGTCGCTCCTCGGTCTCGGAGCCTCCCAAGTGCTCCGTCATCCGGGGGCTGTTGGTCCTGCGCAGCAGCCAGAAGTCGTCCTCGGCCCAGGGCTCGAGCCGTACCTGTCGCGCGTCCGTGGTGTCCATGGCGCTCACCTTAGGGCCGGGCTCTGACAACGGCCCGGCGCCGGCCGGTGGCCCCGCCCCCTGACCTGGGCGTCTATCGTTGATCACGGAACCTGGTGAGAGGGGCGTGATGGACTCGGAGCCGGATGCCGCGGTGGTGTGGCGGAACCGGGCGCTGACGCTCTTCGACCGGATCCCGATGCCGGTCGCCGTGTGCGATGTCCACGGGGCGATCGTGCTGGCCAATCCGGCGATGGCCGGGGAGTGGGGTGCGACGCCTGGCGGTCTGCGCGGGCGGAACGTGCTGGACCGGTTCCGGCCGCAGGAGCCGACGCAGATCGAGCGCATCGCGCAGGCGCTGCGATTACGGCACCGTTCGCGCTACCCGGTGTCCGTGGCTTGGGACGCCGCCGACGGGGTGCGGCGCCACGGAGAGCTGACGGCGGACCCGGTCAGCGACTCGGCCGGGGCGACGCCCGCGCTGCTGGTCCTGGTCCGCGTGCTGGGCGAGTGCCCGGCACAGGAGGAGGCGGCGGCCGCCGCCTCGCCGGCCAGCCCTGCGGAGTCCCGGATCCTGGCGCTGCTGGCCGGGGGTGCCACCACGGCGCGGGCGGCGCGCGAGACCGGGCTCACGGTCGACGGCGTCACCTACCATCTGCGGCGTCTGTCGGAGCGGTGGGGTGCGGCGAACCGTACGGAGCTGGTGGCGCGCGCCTACGCGCTGGGCGTGCTCACGCCGGGGGTGTGGCCGCCGGAGGCCGGCTGCTGAACCGCGGGTGCAGTGGGTCCGTGCCGTCCGGGCCGGGCCGTGCCCGCCCCCTCCGGTGCGCCGAAGCGCGCCAGGCAGTGCCACACCATCTTCAGGTCCTGCGGCGCGTACCGGCCCGTGCGCACGGCATCGCCGATGATCCGCGGATCGAGGCGCCCGTCCTCGGCGATCCGCGCACCCAACTCGACGTACCGGGGGCCGCGGTACTCCGCGTGGCGGCGCAACTCCTCCACGCAGAGCCGGTACCCGGGGTGCCACTCGGTCCGGCACGGCAGCCGGCGGGCGGCGGCCTCGACCGGGGTGCCGCGGTAGCCCGCGTCCAGGACCAGCGCCTCCACATCCCGCTCCAGCAGGACCGGGCCGTGCACGTGGGCCTCTATGTAGTCGTTCAGGGCGTCCCGGTCGTCGGCTTCGGCGAGCTCGATGAGGTGCATCCCCGCGGCCACCCCGAAGTGGCGCGGCTCGGCCGCGCTGTCCGGGTAGCAGAAGGTGGCCCGCTCCAGTGCGGCGGCGGTCAGCCGGAAGTGCGAGGAGCCGAAACGCGGCGCCGCCCCGACCACCTGGCGGCGGAAGTTCAGCGCGCCGTACACCGGCCGCTCATGCGCGGGCCCGGCGTCGTAGGCGCCGCCGAAGATGCGGCTCTCCCAGCGCCAGCGGTCGCCGCCGGGGTGCGCCGTGAGCCCGCCGTTGCTGGTGCCGGTGACGAACTGCGAGCGGTAGGCGCCGTCCGCGGCCAGCGCCCGCAGGATCGGCCGGCCGTCGGGCGTGGTCCGGTCGGGGTGGAAGTTGAGGGTCAGCCGCAGGTCCCGGCGCACCGGGCGACCGGAGGAGAGGGCCGCGACATGCCGCAGTGCCCGCTCGGCCGCCGTACCGGCACCGCATCCGGCTCGCTCGTCGCCCCCGAAATCCATTGGCCACTCCCGATCGAACTGACTAGCTTAGGTGGAAACCTAGGATCCCTAGGACGCCAGGTTTCCGCACCCGAGCAAGGAACACCTCATGAGATCGCTCACCGAGCAGGACATCCGCAACTCCTTTATCAACTGCTCGAAAGGAGAGGCGAAACGCCTGGCGATACCCCGCGACCTCGGCGAACGCCCCTGGGACGACCTGGACTTCCTGGGCTGGCGGGATCCGGGGGCCCCCGATCGCAGCTATCTGGTCGCCGAACGGGGCGGCCGGCTCGTCGGCGTCGCGCTGCGCTTCCCGTCCTCTCAGCGCGGCTTCCTGCACCGCAGCATGTGCTCGCTGTGCCTGACCACCCACCCGGGCAACGGCGTGTCCCTGATGACGGCCCGCAAGGCGGGCGCCGCCGGCCGGGAGGGCAATTCGGTCGGCGTGTACATGTGCACCGACCTCGCGTGCTCCCTGTACGTGCGCGGAAAGAAGGCGCCCGAGGCCGGTGGCCGCTTCCAGGAGAGCCTCACCACGCAGGAGCAGATCGCCCGGATGACGGCCAACCTGTCCGCCTTCCTGGACAAAGTGGGCATCTGACTCCGCACTGTGGCCACCCCCCGGGCGACGCCTGTCGTGCCTTTGTGTACGTTCGAGGCCAGGGCGCAAAGGGAAGGGCGTTAGGGATGCGAGATGTCCGTGATGCCTGGGCGCAGACCGTCGCCCGGATCGCCAAGTGGCGACAGGAACCCGAGGTCGTGCAGGCGGTGCGTTCGACCGCGGCCGCGACCGTCGCGTACGTCGTCGCCCTGCGCCTGAGCCCGGAGCCGGCCCCCCTGACAGCGCCCCTGACCGCGCTCCTCGTCGTGCAGGTGACGCTGTACGCGACGCTCACCACCGGTGTGCGCCGGGTGAACTCCGTGGTGACCGGTGTCGTCATCGCGATCCTCTTCAGCACCCTGGTGGGCCTGACCTGGTGGAGCCTCGCCCTGATCATCCTGGCCTCGCTGGCCGTGGGGCATCTCGTCCGGGTCAGGGAGTTCGTACAGGAAGTGGCGATCAGCGGCATGCTGGTCCTCGGGGTGACCCAGGTCGGCAGTACCGCCTGGGCCCGCGTGGTCGAGACGCTCATCGGGGCGGCGGTCGGCCTCGCCACCAATCTGTTCATCGCGCCCCCCGTGTGGGTGGGGGCCGCCGGCGAGTCCATCGAGGGTCTCGCGCGCCGGATCCGCCAGCTCATGCTGAGCGTCGGGGAGGAGGCCGCGGGCCGCACGCCCGCCGCGCAGGCGACCGCACGGCTGCACGAGGCGCGCCGGCTGGACCACGACATCGTCCTGGTGGACGCCGCACTGCGGCAGGCCGAGGACAGCCTGAAGCTCAACCCGCGGGTCCGCGAAGGGCTCCTGCACCGGATCGTGCTGCGCACCGGACTCGACACGCTGGAGATCGTCACGGTGGTGCTGCGGGTGATCTCCCGCACCCTCGCCGACCTGGCGAGGGAGCGCGAACCGGAGCCGCTGTTCGAGTCGGAGATCGGCGCGACGGTGGAACGGCTGCTGTCGGAGATCGGCGACGCCGTGGTCAGCTTCGCGGTGCTCGTGACCACCGACGTCAGCCGCAGCGCCGAGTCCGCGGAGACCCGGCTCGCCGAGGAGCTGGCCACGGCGGGCGCGACGCGCGACAAGCTGGCCCAGCTCCTGCTGGAGGAGGTCCAACGCGACAGCCGCCAGTGGCAGTACCACGGCGCGATGCTGACCGAGGTCAACCGCATCCTGGACGAGCTGGACACCGAGCACCGCACACGGCGTCTGCTGGAGGAGCTGGACCGCGGCACCCGGGCGCAGCGCGAGCGCAACCCGCGTCTGGCCAGGCTGTGGGACCTGGTGCGCGAGCCCTGGTTCACCCGGACGCGTGATCCTCACCGGCGCCGGGACCGCAGCGGGCCGCCCCGGCGGTCCGGGTGAGGACGGGCCACCGGACGGCGGCTGATCCCAGCTCGGGGTGTGCACCCGGCAGTCCCCTCGGCCGTCGCGGAGCCCTCAGCGGTGCGCGGCCCAGTGGGCGGGGCGTGTGACGGACGCCGGGAGCCTGGTGCCCTCGCTTCCCCGCGCCGCGTTGACCTGCGGCTGGGTCAGGAAGAACGCGCCGGTCAGATCGGCGTCGGTGAGGTCGGCGTCCCGCAGGTCGGCACCGATCAGGTCCGCGCCGCGCAGATCCGCGCCGGTGAGGTCGGCGGCTATGAGGTAGGCCCCCCGCAGACTGGCCCCGCGGAGGTCGGCTCCCTTCAGACGCGCGCCGATGAGATCCGCGCCCCGCCGGTCCTTGGTACGGCGGCCGGTCCCGGCCCTGACCAGCTCGCTGGTGCGCAGCAGCAGCACGTTCACCTCCTGCCGGTGCGCGCCGACATCCAACTCGCCGAGCTCTTGCGGAGTCAGGTGGGTCAGCCGCTCGGTCTCCTCCAGCATGCGGCGCAGATCGACGTGGACCGGGCGGGCCGCGGGCAGGGTGAGCGCCTCGGTCAGGTACCAGAGCAGCTCGTGGAGCTGCCGCACCACGGGGAAGACGTCGAACATCCGCCGGGCGTGCTCCCGGTCGCCCGAGCGCCAGTCACGCCCGCCGAAGGTGACCTGCGAGACCTTCTGCCCGGCACCGAAGCAGTCGTAGACGGTGCAGCCGGAGAAGCCCCGCTCCCGCAGCTCGGAGTGGACACCGCAACGGAAGTCGCCCCGGAGGTTGCGGCAGGGCGTGCCTGCGTCCTTGTCGACCGCGAAGTCGGCGGAGCGGGCGAACGGCAGCGCGACACAGCACAGGGCGAAGCAGGAGCCGCAGTCGGCGCGCAGGTCGGAACGGTCGGTGGCGGGTGCGTGCATGACGCCACCCTAATCGGGTGGTTCCCTCACCCGGACGGCCGATCTTCGCCGGTGCCGTGGGGGAACGGGGCCGCGCGGGTCGTCGTGGCGGGCAGGCGGCGCGTCGGCGGCGGGCGCCGAAGCGGGCGCACACGGCACCCCCTTCGGGCCCGCCACCGTGCCGTTCACAGCGGCGCGTCCGGTTCCATCCTGCGCCCCGACCGCACCGTGCGCGAGGTCGGCGGCTCCGAACGGGCGAGGCGCCAGGGGGTGACGGCGTGGCACCCGCCCGGCGGCCGGTGAGTGGCCCGCCGGCCGCGGCCCGCCTACGGTCGCCTCATGGACGGCACCGCAGCCACGGAGGACATCGCGACGACGGAGCCGCCTCCGTGAGCGCGTGCGCCGTCGGCCACTCGGAGACCCTCCCGCCCGACCGGCGAACCGGGCGCGCTCCACGGCACTTTCCGGCCGCCGCGGGAGGTGGGGGACCCACCGCTGAATTTCCCGCCGCGTGAGGGTCCCCTCACTCGTACGAAAACAAACTCCGCTATGACAGAGGCACACCTCGTACGACCCCTGGAGAGACGTCATGTGCACGCACCGGCCTGAGTGCCCAACGGCCGACCGTCCCGACCACGATGCGGCGGTCATCGTCTCCGCCCACCCCGAGCAGGGCTGGTATCTGCTCTGCAACGGCACCATCGTCTTCGACGACACCGGCGAACTCCTGCCGGACGGGCGGGCCGTGGCACCGCTGCGGACCCCGGCACAGGAAGCCGTGCTCAGCTAGTGCCGCGGCAGGCAACGTTCGCCCGTCGCGACGCCCGGCACGCTCCCGGCACCAGGGCGCCGAACGCCGCCTAACGGCCGAACAGCTCGAAGGCGACGGCCGGTGTGCCGTCGAACCGTTCCCCCGCGGTCCGAGTCTGTGCCGTGAGGAAGGACCGGGCGTAGGTCTCCGGGTCCTCGTCGGTCAACGCCTCGATGTAGGTGCGGTGTTCGAGGAGCGACCGCACCGCGCGTTCGAGGCCCGCTGTCGCGTCCACTGCGTGCGTGGGCTGCGCGGAACCGGCGACGGCGACCCAGCGCACGCCGTTCCATGGCTCCAGTCCCCGCTCGGTGAGCTCGGGGAAGATCCACCGGTTGCCGGCGTCCGCGGCCGCGTCCAGGGTCGCGCGTCCCACGGCCACGTGGTCCGGGGTGTTCCAGGCGACGCCGCCCCAGGTGTCGCGGTGGTTCAGGGTGATGACCAGCTCGGGCCGGTGACGGCGGATCGCCGCCGCGATGTCCCGGCGCAGCGCCACCCCGTACTCGATGACACCGTCCCGGTGACCGAGGAACTCCACCGTGGACACCCCCACCACCGCGGCGCTCGCCCGCTGTTCCCGCTCCCGCAACGGTCCGCACACGGAGGGCTCGAGCGAGTCGATACCGGCCTCCCCGCGGCTGGCGAGGACGTACGCGACCTCACGGCCACCGTCGGTCCACCCGGCGATGGCCGCGGCGCAGCCGTACTCGAGGTCGTCGGGATGGGCGACGACGGCGAGTGCGCGCCGCCAGTCGTCGGGCATGGGCTTGAGCGGCTCGTTCCCTGGCTCGGTCATGGCCGCAGGGTAGCGCCGCGCCTTGGCCGGCCGGTCGGCCGGGGGGAAAGCGGGCGAGGCCGTCCCGGACCGGCGAGGACGCCGCCGGAGCGCCGCCCCTCGGCGCCGGACGTCTGCCGGCCCACCGTCGACGTCGGCGGGCTCGAGCAGCGCCGGGTTTGACGCTTCGTTCACCGGGAGCCCGCCGCGCCGTTCATCACGGTCGCACCACAATGTCCGGCCATGAACACTCCCGACTCTGTCGTCAATTCAGGTCTCAGCAGACGCACACTCCTGGCCGGCGCGTCCGGAGCGGGGCTGACCGGCGCGGTCGGGGGGGGGGGGGGGGGGGGGGGGGGGGGGGGGGGGGGGGGGGGGGGGGGGGGGGGGGGGGGGAAGGGGGGGATACCTTTTTCTTGTGTGATGCT
>NZ_JBVHTR010000014.1:183996-213538 GCF_055565775.1 Streptomyces sp. NPDC028331
CCTGCCTTTTCTAAAGGTGGGGTTTGAAAAAAACAACCACTTGTCGCTGTTGTGTAAGGGGGGGTCTGACCCTGTCTTTTTGGTCTCCCCCCCCCCCCCCCTTCCGCGGCGCCGAGCCCGGTGCTGTGGCAGAAGCCGGGCGCCCTCGGCGCTCCGCGCGTCGCCGGGCTGCACCTGCAGTTCGGCGCCGACGCCTCCCGCGAGGCCGTGGTGTCCTGGCACACCACCGCCCCGGTGTCCCGGCCCCGGGTCCTGCTCGGCACCCCCGGCGGCGGCTTCGGCCGTACGGTGTCCGCGCAGACCACCACCTACCGCGACGCCAAGTCGGGCACCGAGGTGCAGGTGCACCACGCCCGGCTGCGCGGCCTGCGGCCCGGCTCCGACTACGTCTACGCCGCCGTGCACGACGGGGCCCAGGCCGAACTGGGCACCGTGCGCACCGCCCCCAGCGGCCGCTCGGCGTTCACGTTCACCAGCTTCGGCGACCAGGGCACGCCCACCCTCGGCCGCAAGAACGACAGCGGCCTGTACGTCAACGACAACCTGGGCTCCCCGGCCGCGGGCGACACCACCGCCGGTGTCGAGCGGATCGCCCCGCTGTTCCACCTGGTCAACGGCGACCTGTGCTACGCCAACCTGTCCACCGACCGGGTCCGCACCTGGTCCGACTGGTTCGAGAACAACTCCCGTTCGGCCCGCTACCGTCCCTGGATGCCGGCGGCCGGCAACCACGAGAACGAGCTGGGCAACGGCCCCATCGGCTACGGCGCCTACCAGGCCTACTTCAGCGTGCCCGACTCCGGCGCGGACGACGAACTGCGCGGCCTGTGGTACGCGTTCACCGCCGGCTCGGTGCGCGTGATCAGCCTCAACAACGACGACGTGGCCTTCCAGGACGGCGGCAACTCCTACGTCCACGGCTACTCCGGCGGCGCCCAGAAGCGCTGGCTCGAGGCGGAACTGGCCGCTTCCCGCGCGCATCCGGACATCGACTGGATCGTGGTGTGCATGCACCAGGTGGTCGTCTCGACGGCCGACAAGTTCAACGGAGCCGACCTCGGCATCCGTGAGGAGTGGGTGCCGCTGTTCGACCGCTACGGTGTCGACCTGGTGGTCTGCGGACACGAGCACCACTACGAGCGCTCCCACCCGATCCGCGGCCAGCAGCCCACCGACACCCGCACCCCGATACCGGTCTCCACCGACACGGCGACGGTGGACACCTCCAAGGGCACCGTGCACATGGTGATCGGCGGGGGCGGCACCTCCGCGCCGTCCAACCAACTGCTGTTCCCCACCCCGCAGTGCCGGGTGATCACCAAGGTGGGCCCGGCCGATCCGGCCACCGGCAAGCGCCCGCCCGTCTACGTCATCGAGGACGCCCCCTGGTCCGCCGTCCGCGACGCCGGCCATTCCTACGGCTTCGCCGCCTTCGAGGTCGACCCCGGCCACCCCGGCGGCACCACCTCGATCCACGTCACCTACTACGCCGTCGACGGCCCCTACGGCGACCTGGTCCCCGTCGACCGCTTCACCCTGACCCGCCCGCGCGGCGGCCGATGACCCACCCACCGCAGGGGGTGGCGCCGGCAGCCCGGCACCACCCCCTGGTCCACAGGTCAGACCTCGACCCGCACCAGCGCCAGCAGGCGGTCCAGGACACGGGGGCCGCCCGCGCGGACTCCGTCGTGTTCGAACTCGTCCGTCACCCAGGTGCGCAGGCCCCGGATCGCACGAGCGGTCTCCAGGGAGTGGGCGGTGTCGACGTACATGTCGTCGTGGTAGATCGCGGCCGCCACCGGCACCTCGTTGGACGCGAGGCGGGCGCGGTCGTACAGCGGTGTCCAGTCGGTGCGCCCGGCCAGCAGGTGTGCGGTCTCGCGCAGGGGGCGCAGCGCCGGGTCGGTGTCGAACATCCAGGGGTGCACGGACTCGCCCGTGAACAGCACCGGGGCGTCACCCGTGAGCGTCTTCGCCGCGTCGAACTGCGGGAACTCCGCCCGCACCCGCTCCGCCGACCAGGCGGTGGGGCGCTCGTCCTGGCCGTAGATCGCCTCGTGGACCAGCGCGTACAGGGGATGGCCCGCGTAGGACAGCAGGTGGTGCACCTCCTCCTGGAAGGCGTCGCTGAGCGCGAGGCCCTGCGGGGTGCGGACGAAGGCGTCCTCGAGGAGGAAGTGCAGGCGGTGGCTGCCGTCGCTGCCGCCGAGAAGGATGCCGAGGGACTGGAACGCCTCCACGGTGAGCCGGTAGCCGCCGTTCAGGACCGGCTCGTGGCGCAGCAGGTACTCGGCGATGCGGCGGACGCGTTCGACGTCCTGCGGGTAGCGGGCGTAATGAGCGGCGACCTTGCGTTCGATGCGCGGATAGGCGGCCCGGTAGACGTCGTCGGCGTGCGCGTCGAGGGAGGGCAGCCCGCCGGTGATCAGCGCGGCGCGCAGGCCTTCGGGGGCCGTCGACAGGTAGGCGACGGTGCAGAACCCTCCGAAGCTCTGGCCCAGGACCGTCCAGGGGGCGCCGCCGGTGACCTGCGGGCGGATGGCCTCGCAGTCCCGGACGATGGAGTCGGCGCGGAAGTGGGTGAGGTAGTCGGCCTGTGCGCGGGGGCCGCCGCGCAACGGCAGTGTCTGCCGGTTGGCGGGGGTGGAGGCGCCGGTGCCGCGCTGGTCGAGCAGGAGGACGCGGAACTCCTCGAGGGCGCGGCCGAGCCAGGCCTGTTTTCCGACGAAGCGGTGCGCGCCGAAGCCCGGGCCGCCCTGGAGGTAGAGCAGCCAGGGCAGGTCGTCGTCCGCCTTGTCGCTCGCCACGACCTCCCGCGCGTACAGCTCGATCGTCTCGCCGTCGGGGTCGTCGTGGTCCAGGGGCACGGTGAACCGGCGGTCGGTGAGGACGACGCCGGGCTGGCGGTAGCTGAAGGTCAACGGGGCTCCCCGGGACGGACGGATTCCAGGCCGCGTCCCAGTTCAGCACATGGTCCGGCGGCGCGGGCGCCAGGGACCGGGAAACCGTACTGACCGGCCGTTCAGCCGGTTTCGCGGGGCGGCGACTGCCGCTCAGCGCGCGGACAGGCTGGAGTTGCGCACCACCAGTTCCGGCTGGAGCACGACCCGCCGGTGTTCGTGCGGGCGGGAGCCCGACTCGGCCGCCACCGCCTCGGTCTCCTCCAGGAGGAGTTCGGCGGCGAGGGCGCCCATGGTGACGGCGGGCTGCCGTACGGAGGTGAGCGGCACGGCGGCGGCCGCGGCGAACTCGATGTCGTCGTAGCCGACGATGGCGAGGTCGTCGGGGACGCTGACGCCGGCCGCGAACATGGCCTGCAGGACGCCGAGGGCGAGCAGGTCGTTGGCGCAGAACACGGCGGTCGGGCGGTCGGCGAGCCCGAGGAGCCGGGCACCGGCGTCCCGGCCCGCGGCCACGTCGAGGCGCTCGGTCGGCAGTTCCCGCAGCGCCTGGGGGCCCAGCCCGGCCTCGGCCAGCGCGTTGAGGGCGCCGGTGCGGCGGTCCCTGACCTGGTTGAGTCCGGGCGGCCCGCTGACGTAGGCGATGAAGCGGTGCCCGGCGTCGACGAGGTGCCGCACCGCCAGGGCGCCGCCCGCCACGTCGTCGACCGACACCGAGCACTCGGTGGCGCCCTCGGCGACCCGGTCCACCAGGACGAACGGGATGCCGTGGCGGCGGAACGTCTCGATGTTGCGTCCGGTCGCGTCGGCGGGGGTCAGCAGCACCCCCCGCACCCGCTGCTCGGCGAAGAGCGAGAGGTACTCGGCCTCCTCGGCGGCGCTCTGCGCGCTGTTGCAGACCATCACGCCGAGCCCGGCGTCGCGGGCGGCCCGCTCGGCGCCGCGGGCCACGTCCACGAAGAACGGGTTGCCCATGTCGAGGACGAGCAGGCCCATGATCCGGCTGCGCCCGGCCCGCAGCTGCCGCGCCGACTCGCTGCGGACGTAGCCGAGCCGGTCGATCGCGGACAGCACACGGGCGCGGGTCTCGGAGGCGACCGTCTCCGGCCGGTTGATGACGTTCGAGACCGTGCCCACCGACACTCCGGCGGCGCGGGCGACGTCCTTGATACCCACCGACTGGGCCATCAGGCGGGGACCTCCAGGGTTCTGGGAGCGGCGGGCAGGGCTTCACATTATCGCCGCCGCCCCGCACGGCGGATCCGGTCAGGAAGGCAGGGAGAAGTCGACGACGTGCAGGGCCGAGGGGGTCGTACCGCTGGACTTCTCCTGGTACATGAAGGACAGCACGTCGTCCGCCCTCACCTGCGTCTCGTCGATCACGACCTCGCCGAAGGCGTTCAGGCCGTTGCCGTCGTACAGCAGTGTCCAGTCCGTGTAGCCGGAGGACTTCGACGCGCCCGCGATGCGCCCGTAGGGGAAGATCGCGTAGGCGTTGTCGTACCTGTCGAGGATCAGCTTGGTGCGCTGGCTGGAGTTCAGGGGGACCGGGATCTCGGTCTTCTGCCAGGTGCCGGAGGAGTTCTTGCGGACGTGGAAGGCGCGGCCGTTGGCGGTGCGGTCCGCGACGTAGTCCGTGGTGCACTGGCCGAAGCGGCCGGGGACGTAGCTGATGATCGCGTGCGGCAGGCCGGCCGAGTCGGTGAACTGGCTCTCCTGGTTCATCAGCGAGTGGTCGGGGCCGAGGGGGTCCACGACGAGCCCCGAGTCGGTGACGGCGACCGTGTCCGAGGTGCCGGTGGTGGCGACGAGGGCGCCCGCGTCGTTGCGCCAGGTGCGGCCGCGGTCGGTGGAGTAGACGTAGCCGGTGTCGTGGTTGGTGATGCCCCCGCTGGAGCACATCACCGCGGCGTTCTGCTCGCGCCAGGTGAAGAAGGCGTGCAGGCGGCCGCCCGCGTCGTAGTCGATGCCGTGCAGGTACATGTTGCGGGCGGTGCTGGAGCCGTGCGAGCCGGTGTAGGTGCCGGTGGAGCTCGACCACTCCCCGAGCGCCTTCCAGGACGAACCGTCGTACTCGGCGAGGGCGTTGCGGCCGTTGCCGGAGATCCCGACGCGGTAGCTCAGTTGCAGCTTGCCCTCGGGCGTGGAGACGAACTGCGGGTAGGTGAACCGGGAGGTGAGCGCGAGCCCGTCGAGGGACGTCTGGACCGCGCCGAAGACGGAGGACGTCCAGGCGGTCGTGCCGGGGTCGTCCAACAGCCCGGCGACGGACTTCACGTAGAAGTAGCCGTCGCTGTGCGAGTCCATGGCGAGGTGCAGGCGGCCGTCGATCTCGGAGACGCCCAGGGAGATGACGTTGTGCGAGTCGTCGCTCTTGAGCTGGTGGGAGAGGGTGACCGTGGACCAGGTGCTCGCGCCGAGCCTGCGGCGGGCGACCACGGCGTTGCGGGTGGAGGTGTACCAGGCGGCGTACTGGTGGCCCTGGTAGGTCAGCAGGCCGTTCTTCTGGAACGAGTTGTTGTTGACCAGGCCGTCGTACGACACGAAGTAGATCGCCCGGCTGTCGAGTGTGGTGGTGCCCGTCTTGGTGACCGAGGGGCCCGGGGTGGCCGCCCGCGCGGTCCCCGGGGCCGCCGTCCCGGCCAGCAGGGCGGTCGCCGGCACGGTACGTCGTCTCATCAGCACGTCTCCAGGACTCAGGCGAGGTGGAACACCTCGGTCAGGGGCTTCATGGCCTCGTCGGGGCGGGCGCCGTCCAGTGACTCGAAGAACGGCGCCATCTGGGCCTGCCAGCGGGCGTTGACCTCGGTCGCCTCCATGCCGGCCAGGGCGGCCTCGAAGTCCTCGGTCTCCAGGTAGCCGACGAGCAGGCCGTCGTCCCGCAGGAAGAGCGAGTAGTTGTGCCAGCCGGTCGCCGAGAGCGCCTGACGCATCTCCGGCCACACGGCGGCGTGGCGTTCGCGGTACTCGGCGATCCGGTCCTCGCGGACCTTGAGCAGGAAACAGACGCGCTGCATGTAGTACCGCTCCTTCGAGGTGAGTCGGCGATCAGAAGGTGAACCGGTCGATGTTCTTGCTGTCGAACACGGTCGGCTTGCCGAGGTTGATCACGCCGTCCTTGCCGATGGTGTACGTGGTGTCGCCGGCCTTGAAGGTCTCGCCCTCCTTGCCGGTGATCTGCCCGGACACCAGGGCGACCGCGGCGCGCGCGGCCAGGTCGCCGAGCTTGGCGGGGTCCCACAGCTCGAACGCCTCGACGGTGCCGTTCTTGACGTACTGGCGCATGTCGTTGGGGGTGCCGAGGCCGGTCAGCTTGACCTTGCCCTTGTACTTGGACCCCGACAGGTACTGGGCGGCCGCCTTGATGCCGACGGTGGTCGGGGAGATGATCCCCTTCAGGTTCGGGTACTGCTGGAGCAGGCCCTGGGTCTGCTGGAAGGACTGCTGGGCGTCGTCGTTGCCGTAGGCGATCTTGACGAGCTTGACGTCCTTGTACTTGGGGTCCTTCAGCTCGTCCTTCATGTAGCCGATCCAGGTGTTCTGGTTCGTCGCGGTCTGCGCGGCGGACAGGATCGCGATCTCGCCCTTGTAGCCGATCTGCCGGGCGAGCAGTTGCACCTCGGTGCGGCCCAGGTCCTCGGCGGACGCCTGGGAGACGAAGGCGTTGCGGCAGTCGGGCTTGGTGTCGGAGTCGTAGGTGACGACCTTGATGCCGTTGCTCATGGCCTGCTTCAGCGCGGTGCACAGGGCGCCCGGGTCCTGCGCGGAGACGGCCATCGCGTCGACCTGCTGCTGGGTGAGCGTGTTGACGTAGGAGACCTGGCCGCTGGTGTCGGTGGCGCTGGACGGGCCGACCTCCTTGTACTTCGAGCCCAGCTCCTCGAGGGCCTTCTTGCCGCCGTTGTCGGCCGAGGTGAAGTACGGGTTGTTGACCTGCTTGGGCAGGAAGCCCACGGTCAGGCCCTTCTTCAGGGCGGCGCCCGGGTCGGCCTTGGCGCCCGAGTCGGCGGATCCGGTGCTCTCGTTCTCGACGTCGTTCTTGGTGGTGCCGCCGCAGGCGGTCAGGGCGAGCGCCAGGGAGGTCGCGGCGGCGAGGGCCGCGCAGGCACGGCGGAGGGAAGACTTGCGCATGGCGGAGGGTCCTTTACGAGGGTGAGCGGAGGTTACGGGGCCGGAGTCGAGGCGGCTTGCCGGCCCGCCCTCGCCACGGAGATCTGACGCGCGACCCGGGGGCCGAGCACGGAGACGACGAGCAGGACGCCGGTGAGGACGATCTGCGACTGTGCGGAGACGTTGAGGAGGCTCATCACGTTCTGCAGGGCGCCCAGCAGGAACACTCCCGCGACGGCGCCGCCGAGGGTGCCCCTGCCGCCGTCGAAGTCGATGCCGCCGAGCAGGACGGCCGCGACGACGGAGAGTTCCAGCCCGGTGGCGTTGTCGTAGCGGGCGCTGGCGTAGTGCAGGGCCCAGAAGACGCCGGTGAGGGAGGCCATCAAGCCGGTCGCGGTGAACAGGATCAGCTTGGCGCGCTTGACCCGGATGCCGGCGAACCGCGCCGCCTCCTCGCTGGCGCCGACCGCGAACAGCGAGCGGCCGAACGGGGTGGCGTGCAGGACGACCACGGCGATGCCGAGCAGCACCAGGAAGGGCAGGAACGCCTGCGGCAGGAAGGAGTTGCCGATGCGTCCGGCCGCGAAGTTCAGGTACTGGGTGGGGAAGTCGGTCACCGCGTCGGAGCCGAGCACGATCTGTGCGATGCCCCGGTAGGCGGCGAGGGTGCCGATGGTGACGGCCAGGGAGGGCAGCCCGAGCCGGGTCACCAGCAGGCCGTTGACCAGCCCGCACACCACACCCAGGAGCAGGCAGACCGGGATGATCATCTCGATCGCCATGCCCTCGTTCCACAGCTTGCCCATCACGGCGCCCGACAGCCCGGCCGTGGAGGCGACCGACAGGTCGATCTCGCCCGCGACCACGAGGAGGGTCATCGGCAGCGCGATGAGCGCGATCGGCAGGGTGTTGCCGATCAGGAACGACAGGTTGAGGGAGTTGCCGAAGCCGTCGACGAAACCGAACGACAGCAGCAGGATCACCACGAGCAGGGCGCCGACGACCGTGTCCCAGCGGACGGCGCGCGTCAACGAGTCAGGCATGGGGGGCGTTCCCCTTCTTCAGGGCGGTCTTCTTCGCGGCCGCCTTCTTCAGGGCGGCGGCCACCCGCAGCGCGACGATCCGGTCGACCGCGATGGCGAGGAGGAGCAGGACACCGTTGATGGCGAGCACCCAGACGGAGCTGACACCGAGCGCGGGCAGCACGCTGTTGATCGAGGTCAGCAGCAGGGCGCCGAGGGCGGCGCCGTAGACGGTGCCGGAGCCGCCGGTGAAGACGACACCGCCGACGACGACCGCGCTGACGACGGTGAGTTCGTAGCCGGTGCCGGTGCCGGAGTCGACGTTGCCGAACCGGGCCAGGTACAGCGCTCCCGCGAGTCCGGCGAGGGCACCGCAGAAGGTGTAGGCGGTCAGGATCCGCTTGCGCACGGGGATGCCCGCGAGGCGGGCGGCCTCCGGGTTGGAGCCGAGCGCGTACAGCTCGCGTCCGCTGCCGAAGTTCTTGAGGTAGTACGCGGTCGCGACCAGGACGGCCAGCGCGATCAGGGCCGGCCAGGGGATCGCGGAGATGCCGCCGGCGCCGAAGTCGACGAACCCGCCGGGCAGGTCGGCCGCGGTGATCTGCCGGGAGCCGACCCAGATCGAGTCGATGCCGCGGATGATGTAGAGGGTGCCGAGGGTGACCACGAGGGCGGGCACCTGGCCGAGGCTGACGAGCAGCCCGTTCAGCAGGCCGCACCCCACGCCGAGCAGGACCGCCAGCACCACCCCGACGACGGGGTTTCCGCCGCCGTGCAGGTAGGTGCCGGCCGCGAAGGCGCTGATGCCGAGGGTGGAACCGACCGACAGGTCGACGTTGCGGGTGATGACGACCAGGGACTGACCGGTGGCGACCAGGACCAGGATGGTCGCGTTCAGCAGCAGGTCCTTGACGCCCTGCTCGGAGAGGAAGTCGCTGTTCCCGAGCTGGGTGACGACGATCATCGCCAGGAAGACGACGAGGATGGCGAGTTCGCGCATCTTGAACACGCGGTCGACCAGTCGGGTACCGCTGGACTTGGGCATCTCGGTCACGGGGGCCTGGTCGGGGGCGGTCACCGTCATGCCGACCACCTTTCGTTCTCACCCGAGGACTTCGTCCAGGGGGCACCCCCATCTCCGCCCGCGCGGCGCAGAGGTGCGGGCATCGTGGTCATCTGCGGCCCGGCGTCCCGCCCGTCTCCCGCCACCGCCCTCAGGCGACTGCGCTGCGCGCAGGCTGTTTCGATGCGTGCGACGCTCACGCGGCCCTCCCGGTGGCTGCGGCCATCACGGTTTCCTCGGTGGCTTTTGAGCGCGGGATCTCGGCGGTGAGCCGGCCCTCGTGCATGACGAGCACGCGGTCGGCCATGCCGAGGATCTCGGGCAGGTCGGAGGAGATCATCAGGACGGCCACGCCGTCCGCGGCCAGCTCGCCGAGCAGTCGGTGCACCTCGGCCTTCGTGCCGACGTCGATGCCGCGGGTGGGCTCGTCGACGATCAGCACCTTGGGGCCGGTGGCGAGCCACTTGGCGAGGACCACCTTCTGCTGGTTGCCGCCGGAGAGGGTGGAGACGGCGTCCGCGATCCGGGCGTACTTCACCTGGAGCTTCACGGCCCAGTCGAGGGAGCGGCTGCGTTCGGCGCCGCGGTCCACGAGCCCGGCCTTCACGGTCGTGCGCAGACCGGTCAGGCCGATGTTGCGTTCGATGGACATGTCCATCACCAGGCCCTGGGCGCGCCGGTCCTCGGGGACCAGGGCGAGCCCGGCGGCCATCGCGGTGGAGGGCGCGCCGTTGGTGAGCGCCCTGCCGTCGACCTCGACCTCGCCGGCGTCCCACCGGTCGATGCCGAAGACGGCGCGCGCCACCTCCGTACGGCCGGCGCCCACCAGCCCGGCCAGACCGACGATCTCACCGCGCCGCACGTCGAACGACACGTCCGTGAAGACACCCTCGCGGGTCAGCCGGCGCACGCTCAGCGCGACCTTTCCCGGCTTCACGTCCTGCTTGGGATACAACTCGTCGAGGTCGCGGCCGACCATGCGGCGGACCAGGTCGTCCTCGGTCATCCCCTCCAGCGGTTCACTGGCGATCCAGGCGCCGTCGCGCAGGGTGGTGACCCGCTGGCAGATCTCGAAGATCTCCTCCAGCCGGTGGGAGATGAACAGCACCGCCGCGCCCTGCTCGCGCAGCGTGCGGACGACGCCGAAGAGGCGGGCCACCTCGCTGCCGGTGAGGGCCGCGGTCGGCTCGTCCATGATCAGGACGCGCGCGTCGAAGGAGAGCGCCTTGGCGATCTCCACGATCTGCTGGTCCGCGATCGACAGCCCACGCGCGGGGCGTTCGGGGTCGAGGGCGACGCCGAGGCGCCGCATCAGGGCCGCGGTGGCGGCGTTCGTGGCCTTGTGGTCGATCCGTCCCAGCGCTCTGCGGGGCTGGCGGCCCATGAAGATGTTCTCGGCGATCGACAGGTCCGGGAAGAGGGTCGGCTCCTGGTAGATCACGGCGATCCCGGCGTCCCGGGCGTCGGCCGGGCCGTGGAACACGGTCGGCTCACCGTCGAGCAGCACCTGACCGGCATCCGGTCGGTGCACCCCGGCGAGCGTCTTGATGAGGGTCGACTTGCCCGCGCCGTTCTCGCCGGCGAGGGCGTGAACCTCGCCGGGGAACAGCTCCAGGGACACGTCTCTCAGGGCGCGCACCGCGCCGAAGGACTTGGAAATGTCCCTGAGCGCCAGCACCGGGGCCGGACCCGTGTCGGACGGGTGGGTCATGGGGGCTCCTCGACGACGCCGGTGGGACTGCCCTCGCGACGTCGTGAAAGGTTTCAACTTGGTTGCCGGGACGTTAGGCGGGCCAGCCATGTCACGTCAATGGGGTCGCCTCGAAAAAATTTCGATAGACCAAGTTCACGGCACAGCCACAGGAACGGCGGGCCGCCACAAGGCTTGACACCCCAGGTCAAGGCTCTTAGCTTCCCATCCTGAATCGTTTCACGCACGGTGTCCCCACCGATGCCCCCGATGCCACAGGAGCCCCGAAGTGACCGAGCTCGCCGCGGTGAAGGCCGCTCTGAAGTCCCAGGCCGTCGAAACGCCGTCGTGGGCGTACGGGAACTCGGGCACGCGCTTCAAGGTGTTCGCGCAGGCCGGGGTCCCCCGCGATCCGCGCGAGAAGCTGGACGACGCCGCCAAGGTGCACGAGTTCACGGGGGTCGCGCCGACCGTGGCGCTGCACATCCCGTGGGACAAGGTGGACGACTACGCGGCGCTGGCGAAGTACGCGCAGGAGCGCGGCGTGAAGCTCGGCGCCATCAACTCCAACACGTTCCAGGACGACGACTACAAGCTCGGCAGCATCTGCCATCCGGACGCCGCGGTGCGGCGCAAGGCCGTCGACCATCTGCTCGACTGCGTCGACATCATGGACGCCACCGGGTCCCGGGACCTGAAGCTGTGGTTCGCGGACGGCACGAACTACCCCGGGCAGGACGACATCCGTGCGCGGCAGGACCGGCTCGCCGAGGGCCTCGCAGAGGTGTACGAGCGGCTGGGCGAGGGGCAGCGGATGCTGCTGGAGTACAAGTTCTTCGAGCCGGCCTTCTACGCGACGGACGTTCCGGACTGGGGCACGGCGTACGCGCACTGCCTGAAGCTGGGGCCGAAGGCGCAGGTCGTGGTGGACACCGGTCACCACGCGCCGGGCACCAACATCGAGTTCATCGTGGTGACGCTGCTGCGGGAGGGAAAGCTCGGCGGGTTCGACTTCAACTCGCGGTTCTACGCGGACGACGACCTGATGGTCGGGGCGGCGGATCCGTTCCAGCTGTTCCGGATCATGTACGAGGTGGTGCGCGGGGGCGGGTTCACCTCCGAGGTCGCCTTCATGCTCGACCAGTGCCACAACATCGAGGCCAAGATCCCGGCGATCATCCGGTCGGTGATGAACGTGCAGGAGGCCACGGCCAAGGCGCTGCTGGTGGACCGGGACGCGCTGGCCGCCGCGCAGCGGGCGGGGGATGTGCTGGGCGCCAACGCGGTGCTCATGGACGCGTACAACACGGACGTGCGTCCGTTGCTGCGTGAGGTGCGGGAGGAGATGGGGCTGGACCCCGACCCCATGGGGGCGTACGCCCGGTCCGGTTGGGCCGAGAAGATCGTTGAGGAGCGGGTCGGTGGCCGGCAGGCCGGTTGGGGAGCGTGATTGCCGGGTCTCGTCCGCCGGGTACGCCCGGCTCCACACTGCGGGCCGTCAGTTGCCGGTCGCGCAGTTCCCCGCGCCCCTGGAGGGGCGCTTCCCGCACCCTCTTCCAGTTAAGGACCGAAACCCATGGCACCCCACCCCGAAGCCGCCGCTCTCCTCGCCCGTTCCCACCGGCTCGGCTCCGATCCCCGCAACACCAACTACGCCGGCGGCAACGCCTCCGCCAAGGGCACCGGCACCGATCCCGTGACCGGGGGCGATGTCGAGCTGATGTGGGTCAAGGGGTCCGGGGGTGATCTCGGGACCCTGACCGAGGCCGGACTGGCCGTGTTGCGGCTCGACCGGCTGCGAGCCCTCGTCGACGTCTACCCCGGTGTCGAGCGCGAGGACGAGATGGTCGCCGCCTTCGACTACTGTCTGCACGGCAAGGGCGGCGCCGCCCCCTCCATCGACACCGCCATGCACGGCCTGGTGGACGCTCCCCACGTCGACCACCTCCACCCCGACGCCGGGATCGCGCTCGCCTGCGCGGCCGACGGGGAGAAGCTGACCGCCGAGTGCTTCGGCGACAGCGTGGTGTGGGTGCCGTGGCGGCGGCCCGGGTTCCAGCTCGGGCTGGACATCGCCGCCATCAGGAAGGCCAACCCGCAGGCCATCGGCTGCGTCCTCGGCGGGCACGGGATCACCGCCTGGGGAGCCTCCTCGGAGGAGTGCGAGCGCAACTCGCTGCACATCATCCGCACCGCCGAGCAGTTCCTCGCCGAGCGCGGGAAGGCGGAGCCCTTCGGGCCCGTCGTCGAGGGGTACGAGGCGCTGCCCGAGGCCGAGCGCCGGGAGCGGGCCGCCGCCCTCGCGCCCCACGTCCGCGGCCTCGCCTCCCAGGACAAGCCGCAGGTCGGGCACTTCACCGACGCGGAGGTCGTGCTCGACTTCCTCGCCCGGGCCGAGCACCCGCGGCTCGCCTCCCTCGGCACCTCCTGCCCCGACCACTTCCTGCGCACCAAGGTCCGTCCGCTCGTCCTCGACCTCCCGCCGACCGCACCGCTGGAGGACGCGGTGGCCCGGCTGAAGGAGCTGCACGCCG
The DNA here is from genome assembly GCF_055565775.1 of Streptomyces sp. NPDC028331. Lineage (NCBI taxonomy): Bacteria > Bacillati > Actinomycetota > Actinomycetes > Kitasatosporales > Streptomycetaceae > Streptomyces > Streptomyces sp. NPDC028331. Next base: position 197,316 of record NZ_JBVHTR010000014.1, read on the forward strand.
CCTACCGCGAGGAGTACGCCGCCTACTACCAGCGGCACGCCCTGCCCGACTCCCCCGCCATGCGCGGCGCCGACCCCGCCATCGTGCTGATCCCGGGCGTGGGCATGTTCTCCTTCGGCAAGGACAAGCAGACCGCCCGGGTCGCCGGCGAGTTCTACGTCAACGCCGTCAACGTGATGCGCGGCGCCGAGGCCGTGTCGACGTACGCGCCGATCGAGGAGTCGGAGAAGTTCCGCATCGAGTACTGGGCGCTGGAGGAGGCCAAGCTCCAGCGGATGCCGAAGCCCAAGCCGCTCGCCACCCGGGTCGCGCTGGTGACGGGGGCCGGCAGCGGGATCGGCAAGGCGATCGCACACCGGCTGGTCGCCGAGGGGGCGTGTGTCGTCGTCGCGGACCTCAACGGCGAGAACGCCACCGCAGTGGCCGAGGAGCTGGGCGGGCCGGACAAGGCCGTCGCCGTCACCATGGACGTCACCTCCGAGGAGCAGATCACCGAGGCCTTCAAGGCCGCCGCACTGGCCTTCGGCGGCGTCGACCTCGTGGTCAACAACGCCGGCATCTCCATCTCCAAGCCGCTGCTGGAGACCTCCGCGAAGGACTGGGACCTCCAGCACGACATCATGGCCCGCGGCTCCTTCCTCGTCTCCCGCGAGGCCGCCCGGGTGATGATCGCCCAGGGGCTGGGCGGCGACATCGTCTACATCGCCTCCAAGAACGCCGTCTTCGCCGGTCCCAACAACATCGCCTACTCCGCGACCAAGGCCGACCAGGCGCACCAGGTGCGGCTGCTGGCCGCCGAGCTGGGCGAGCACGGCATCCGTGTGAACGGGGTCAACCCGGACGGGGTGGTGCGCGGGTCCGGGATCTTCGCGGGCGGCTGGGGCGCACAGCGCGCGGCCGTGTACGGGGTGCCGGAGGAGAAGCTCGGCGAGTTCTACGCCCAGCGGACCATCCTCAAGCGGGAGGTGCTGCCGGAGCACGTCGCGAACGCCGTCTTCGCACTGACCGGCGGGGACCTCACCCACACCACGGGACTGCACGTCCCGGTCGACGCGGGTGTGGCGGCCGCGTTCCTGCGGTGAGCGCCGTGCAGTCGTACGCCGCGGTCGACCTGGGCGCGTCCAGCGGGCGCGTCATGGTCGGCCGCGTCGGCCCCGGCACCCTGGAGCTGACCGAGGCGCACCGCTTCCCCAACCGTCCGGTGCGGGTCCCCGAGGGGCTGCGGTGGGACATCCTGTCGCTGTACGCCGGCGTCCTCGACGGGCTGCGCGCGGCCGGCCGGGTCGACTCCCTCGGCATCGACGGCTGGGCCGTGGACTACGGCCTGCTGGACGCGGACGGGGCCCTGCTCGGCAACCCGGTCCACTACCGGGACGCCCGCACGGAGGGGATCGCGCAGAAGGTCTGGGCGAGCGTCCCGGCGGACGAGCTCTACGCGGCCACCGGCTTGCAGTACGCGCCCTTCAACACGCTGTACCAGGTGACGGCGGCCCGTTCCTCCGCGCAACTCGCCCAGGCCCGGCGGCTCTTGCTCATCCCGGACCTGCTGACGTACTGGCTGACGGGCGAGCAGGGCACCGAGCTGACCAACGCCTCCACGACCCAGCTCATCGACCCCCGCACGCGCGACTGGGCGTACGGCGTCGCGGCCCGGCTGGACATCGACCTGAGCCTGTTCGCGCCGCTGCGCCGGCCCGGTGACCCGGCCGGTGTGCTGCGGCCTCAGGTGCTGGAGGAGACGGGTCTGAAGGGCCCCGTGCCGGTGACGACGGTCGGCTCCCACGACACGGCGTCCGCGGTGGCCGCCGTACCGGCCGCCGGTGAGCGGTTCGCCTACATCTGCACCGGCACCTGGTCGCTGGCCGGCCTGGAGCTCCCGGCGCCCGTACTGACCGAGGAGAGCCGCGCCGCCAACTTCACCAACGAGCTGGGCCTGGACGGCACGGTCCGCTACCTGCGGAACATCATGGGGCTGTGGCTGCTCCAGGAGTGCGTACGGGAGTGGGGCGACCCCGACCTGCCCCAGTTGCTCTCCGCGGCCGCCGAGGTCCCTGCGCTGCGGTCCGTGGTGGACGCCGGTGACGCGGCGTTCCTGGCGCCGGGACGCATGCCGGCCCGCATCGCCGAGGCGTGCCGGGCCTCGGGGCAGCCGGTGCCCGACTCCCCCGCCGAGGTCACGCGGTGCATCCTCGACTCCCTCGCGCTCGCCCACCGCCGGGCCGTGTCCGAGGCCCAGCGGCTGGCCGACCACCCGGTGGACGTGGTCCACATCGTCGGGGGCGGCACCCGCAACGCCCTGCTGTGCCAGCTCACCGCCGACGCCTGCGGGCTGCCGGTGGTGGCCGGTCCGACGGAGGCCGCCGCCCTCGGGAACGTCCTCGTCCAGGCCCGCGCCCACGGGCTCGTCGGCGACCGGGCCGACATGCGCCGGCTGCTCGCCGCCACCCAGTCGCTCACGCGGTACGAACCGCGGGGCGACACGGCCGTGTGGCGGGCGGCGGAATCCCGGCTCTGCACTCGCTGAGCCGGGGTCTCCCCCAGGCCGCGTCCGCCGACTACCCTTCACTCATCCGATGATCGACCCCGAGGAGCCGCGATGCGTGTCGCCCTGTTCCTGACCTGCGTCAACGACACGCTCTATCCGGACACCGGCCGCGCGGTGGTGAAACTGCTGACCAGGCTGGGCGTCGAGGTGGACTTCCCGATGGCGCAGACCTGCTGCGGGCAGGCCCACTACAACACGGGATACCGGCATGAGGCCGAGCCGCTCGCCGTGAAATTCTCCGATGTCTTCCGGGACTACGAGGCGATCGTGACGCCGTCGGGGTCCTGCGGGGCGATGGTGCGGGAGCTGTATCCGCGCATGGGTGAGCGGGCGCGGGCCGAGGGCCGCGGGGACACGCTCGCGGCCACCCTGGCTCCCGTGGTGCCGAAGACGTACGAGCTCACGGAGTTCCTGGTGGACGTGCTCGGGGTGACCGACGTCGGCGCGTACTACCCGCACAGGGTGACCTACCACCCGACCTGCCACGGTCTGCGGGGCCTGGGCCTCGGCGACCGGCCCAGGCGGCTGCTCCAGGCCGTGAAGGGACTGGAGCTGGTGGAACTGCCGGGGGCCGAGGAGTGCTGCGGCTTCGGCGGCACGTTCGCCCTGAAGAACCCCGATGTCTCGGCGGCGATGGGCGTCGACAAGGTGCGCAACGCCGAGTCGACGGGCGCCGAGGTGCTGTGCGCGGCCGACAACTCCTGTCTGATGCACATCGGCGGGACGATGGCCCGGCTGAAGGTGGGGATGCGGCCGGTGCACATCGCGGAGATCCTGGCGAGCACGGAAGAGGAGCCGTCGGCATGAGCGGAACGTTCGTCGGTATGCCCGCCTTCCCGGCGGCGGCGCACGAGGCGGTGCGCGACCGGACCCTGCGCGGCAATCTGCGCCACGCCACCCACACCATCCGCGCCAAGCGCGCCAAGGCGGTCGCGGAGGTGTCCGACTGGGCGGCGCTGCGGGAGGCGGGCCGGCAGATCAAGGACCACACCCTGCGCCATCTCGACCGTTATCTGGTCCAGTTGGAGGAGTCGGTCACGGCCGCGGGCGGCGTGGTGCACTGGGCCGCCGACGCGGAGGAGGCCAACCGGATCGTGGCCGAACTGGTCACGGCGACCGGCGAGTCGGAGGTCGTCAAGGTCAAGTCGATGGCCACCCAGGAGATCGGCCTCAACGAGGCCCTGGAGGCGGAGGGCATCCGCGTCTACGAGACCGATCTCGCCGAACTGATCGTCCAGTTGGGCAAGGACCGGCCGTCGCACATCCTCGTCCCGGCGATCCACCGCAACCGCGGGGAGATCCGGGACATCTTCCGCTCGGAGATGGCCGCGTGGGGCCGCCCCGCCCCCGAGGGGCTGACCGACACGCCCGCCGAGCTCGCCGAGGCGGCCCGGCTGCACCTGCGGGAGAAGTTCCTGCGCGCCAAGGTCGCGATCTCCGGGGCGAACTTCATGGTCGCGGAGACCGGCACGCTGGTCGTGGTGGAGTCCGAGGGCAACGGGCGGATGTGCCTCACCCTCCCCGAGACGCTGATCTCGGTCGTCGGCATCGAGAAGATCGTGCCGACCTGGCGGGACCTGGAGGTGTTCCTGCAGACCCTGCCGCGCTCCTCCACGGCCGAGCGCATGAACCCGTACACCAGCACGTGGACCGGCACGACCGACGAGGACGGGCCGAAGGCCTTCCACCTGGTCCTGCTCGACAACGGGCGCACCGACACGCTCGCCGACCAGGTGGGCCGCCAGGCGCTGCGCTGCATCCGCTGCTCGGCGTGTCTCAACGTGTGCCCGGTGTACGAGCGGGCGGGCGGCCACGCCTATGGCTCGGTGTACCCGGGCCCGATCGGCGCGATCCTCAGCCCGCAACTGCGGGGCACCCAGAGCGAGATCGACGCCTCGCTGCCGTACGCGTCCTCGCTGTGCGGCGCCTGCTACGAGGTGTGCCCGGTCGCCATCGACATCCCCGAGGTGCTGGTGCATCTGCGGGAGCGGGTGGTGCAGGGCGGGCCGGCGACGCGGGGCGGCAACAAGGTCGTGCTGCAGCCGGCGAAGGGGCATGCCGCCGAACGGGCGGCGATGCGGGCGGCACGCTGGGCGTTCGGCCACCCCGCGGCGCTGCGGACGGGGCAGCGGCTGGCATCGCGGTCGCGCCGCTTCCTGCCGCGGACGCTGCCGGGCCCGGGCCGGGCGTGGAGCGCGAGCCGTGATCTGCCTCAGGTGCCGGCGGAGCCGTTCCGCGACTGGTGGCAGCGCACGAACGGCGGAAAGGACGCGAAGTGAACAGCAGAGAGCTGATCCTGGGCCGGGTACGGCGCGCACTGGCGGACGTGCCGAAGGACGACACGGCGTACGAGCAGGCCGTTTCCCGGGACTATCTGCGGGTGCACGGTGAGCGCACCGTCGAGGAGACGGTGGATCTGCTGGCGGAGAACCTGGCGGACTACCGGGCGGTCGTGCACCGGGCCGATGCCGCCGCGCTGCCCTCGGTGCTGGCCGGTCTGCTCGCCGCGCGCGGCGCACGCACCGTCCTGGTGCCGCCCGGGCTGCCGTCGCACTGGCTCACGGACGTGGAGCAGGTCCCCGACCGGGCGGAGAGCACCCCGCACGAGCTGGACGCCGTCGACAGCGTGGTCACCGGCTGCGCCGTCGCCATCGCCGAGACCGGCACCATCGTGCTGGACGGCTCACCGGACCAGGGCCGCCGCCGTATCACCCTCGTCCCCGACCACCACATCTGTGTCGTACGGGTCCCCGGCCAGGTGGTCTCCTCCGTCCCCCAGGCCATGGAACGGCTCGACCCGGCCCGCCCGCTGACCTGGATCTCCGGGCCGTCCGCGACGAGCGACATAGAGCTGGACCGGGTCGAGGGGGTGCACGGTCCGCGCACCCTCGAGGTGGTGCTGGTGAGCGGTGGGTGACCCGCGCGGTTAGCGTGAGGGAATGATCCGGTTCGAGCAGGTCACCAAGCGGTATCCGGACGGCACGACGGCCGTGCGCGACCTGTCGTTCGAGGTCGCCGAGGGCGAACTGGTCACGCTCGTCGGGCCGTCCGGCTGCGGCAAGACGACCACGATGATGCTGGTCAACCGGCTCGTGGAGCCGACCTGCGGGCGGGTCCTGGTGGGCGGCGAGGACGTCGCGGCCGTCGATCCGGTGCGGCTGCGGCGCCGGATCGGTTACGTCATCCAGCAGGTGGGGTTGTTCCCGCACCGGACCGTCCTGGACAACACGGCGACCGTGCCGCTGCTGCTGGGCTGGCGGAAGGCGAAGGCGCGGGCACGGGCCGCCGAACTGCTGGAGCTGGTGGGCCTGGACCCGAGGACGTACGGGCCGCGCTACCCCGACCAGTTGTCCGGTGGTCAGCGGCAGCGGGTCGGGGTGGCGCGGGCGCTCGCCGCGGATCCGCCGGTGCTGTTGATGGACGAGCCGTTCGGCGCGGTCGACCCGGTGGTGCGGGAGCAGTTGCAGGACGAGTTCCTGCGGATGCAGGCGGCCGTACGCAAGACGGTGCTGCTGGTCACGCACGACATCGAGGAGGCGGCGCGGCTCGGCGACCGGATCGCGGTCTACGGGCAGGGGTACGTGGAGCAGTTCGACACGCCGGGCGCCGTGCTGGGCAGACCCGCCACACCGAACGTCGCCGCGTTCGTGGGCGCGGACCGCGGCCTGAAGCGGCTGTCGGTGACGAGGATCCGGCCGGACGACCTGGAACAGCCGCCGGCCACCCGCCCCGACGAGCCCGCGCGGCGGGCCGAGGCCCGGTTGCGCGCCGAGGGCGCGCGCTGGGCGGTCGTCCTCGGCGCGGACGGCGGTCTGCACGGCCGGGTCGGCGTGGCCGAGCTGGCCGGGGGCGGCCTCGTCCGCGACCACGCCCAGCGGATGGACTGCTGGGTTCCGGCGGGCGCCTCGCTCAAGGAGGCGTTCGGGGTGATGCTCCAGCACGACTCCGGATGGGTGGCGGTGCTGGACGGATCCCGATTCCTCGGCGTCCTGACCCCGGCCGGGCTCCACACGGCGCTGCGCCGCTCGACGGACGCGTTCACTCCGTGACGAAGTCCGCCATCATCGCCATGTCCTCGTGCTCGAGGTTGTGGCAGTGCAGCATGAACCGGCCCGGGTAGTCGGTGAACCGTGTGACGATCTCCACGGACTCCGCGGGGCGCAGGTCGACCGTGTCCTTCCAGCCCGCGTCGTACGGTCCGGGCGAGCGGCCGTTGCGGGCGGTCACCCGGAAGTGGTTGAGGTGGAGATGGACGGGGTGGTGGAAGTCGGTGACGAACCGCCACACCTCGGTGGTGCCGAGCCGGACGGTGGCCAGCGGCCTGCCGGGCTCGTAGGGGCGGCCGTTGACGGTCCAGCCGGCGGACCCGGCGCGCCGCTGGAAGTGGAACGTCCGGGTCGCAGCGGCACGGTCCGGGCGCGGCGTCGGTATCGCGGAGAGCCGTGCCGGTATGCGTGAGTCGTCGGCCGGTGGCCGGGCGGTGGAGACGTCGAACCGCATGACGGCCGCCGTGCTGCCGCTGCCCAGGTGGTTGACCAGCCGGACGCGGGTGCCGGGCGTGTACCGGGAGAAGTCGACGATCACGTCGAAGCGTTCGGCGGGGGCGATGTCCAGTACGTCGTGCGTGAGCGGTGCCTGGAGCAGGCCGCCGTCGCCGCCGATCTGCACCAGGCCCGCTCCGCCCGGCGGCGGAGGGTCGAGCGCCAGACGGTAGCGGCGGGCGTTGGACGCGTTGAGCAGGCGCAGCCGGTAGCGCAGCCGCCGGGTCTCCAGCACCGGCCAGGGTGCGCCGTTGACCAGGATCACGTCGCCCAGGACGCCGTCCATGTAGCGCGCGTCGACGCCCGGCGTGCGCTGTGCCGGGTCCAGGGCCGGGTACCGGAAGGAACCATCGGCGGCGAAGGACCGGTCGGTGATCATCAGGGGGAGGTCGCGGTCGCCGCGGGGCAGCGGCAGCGCCTCCTCCTCGTCGTCGTGGACGAGGTGGAACCCGGCGAGGCCGTGCCAGACGTTCGGGCCGGTGAAGCCCATGCGGTGGTCGTGGTACCAGAGGGTGGCGGCCCGTTGCTCCATCGGGTACGTGTACGTCCGCCGGACCGCGGCACTGTCCTGGGAGCCGGCCGTCCCGGTCATACCCGGCATCCCGGCCGTTCCCGCCGTGCCGCCCGCGCCGGGCGCGGTGCCGCCGCGCGGCAGGATCAGCGCGGTCGGATAGCCGTCGCTGCCGTGCGGGGTGTGGCCGCCGTGCAGGTGGACGACGGTCGGACGGGGCAGTTCGTTGCGGTGCCGGACCACCGTCGGGCGCCCCGACCGCGAGACGAGCGTGGGCCCGGGGAACGTGCCGCCGTACGTCCAGGCGGTGGTCTCCAGCCCTGGGAGGATGCGCAGGCGCGCCGTCCGCTGGGTGATCTCGTACACGTCCGCCGCGCCGTCGGAGCGGACCGGTGCGAGCACCGGCGGCACGGGAAGCGGCACCGCGAACGGCCGCGGCAGGGGAGCCCGACTGCGCAGCAGCAGCCCCGGCTGACCCGGGGTCAGCGCGCCCGACGCCACGGCCCAGCCGCCGACGGTGAGCGCACCGCCGCCGAGGGCCGCCGCGGCCAGCAGGCGGCGCCGGCCGATGCCCCCGGTCATGCGTGTCCCTCCGCACGGCGGGAGGGGAACGGGCGCCAGGCCCGGACCAGCATCAGGACGGTACAGGCGATGATCGCCACCCCCAGCGGGACGTGAACGGCGAGCACGCGCGCATACCCCAGGGCGATCTGCCCCGCCTCCGCGCCGAACAGCGCGACGCCGACCAGGGCCGGCCAGCCGGGGCCGCCGCCGGGCCGCCACAGCAGCACCGAGGCCACGATCTGGGCCACGGCGGTGAGTCCGGTGGCGGTGGCGTTGAGGGCGTGCAGGTCGAGGGCTCCGTAGTGACCGGACAGGAAGCTCCCGGCCAGTACCGCCTGACCGATGGCCAGGACGGCTTCGCAGGTCACCACGGTCCGGAAGAGCACGAGGGCCCAGGGCCGCACCGAAGGGGGCCCACCGTCGGCGGACGCGGGCGGATCCGCCACCGGGCGCGGGGAGGGAACGATCCGATGAGACATGGCGAGATAGTGCCAGATGAGATTATCTCTTGGGAACCCATCTCGGCCTGCCCTATGCTGAACGGCCATGAACGCCCCGCGCTCCGCCTCCCCCGCGCCCGGCACCGGCCCCGCCCGCATCGGCCCGCTGCTCCTTCTCGCCCATCGCCGCGCCGCCCGGACGTTCTCGGAGGCGCTGCGCCCGCTGGGCATCGAGGGCCGGCACTACGGGGTGCTGCTCAACCTCCGCAGGCACGGAGCGCTGAGCCAGCGCGGGCTCATCGACCTCACCGGCAGCGACAAGTCCTCGATGGTGCGCACGGTGGACGACCTGGAGGCCCGCGGTCTGGCCGTGCGGCGGCCCTCGCCCGCCGACCGGCGCGCCCACGCGGTGGAGCTGACCGAAGAGGGCAGGGCCCTGTTCGCCGAGGCCTCGCGGATCGCCGACGAGGTGGGCTCCCGGCTCCTGGACTCCCTGGCGGAGGACGACCGAGAACTGCTGTGCACGCTTCTGGAACGCTTCGCCAATGCGCCCCACGGGTAGGGCGCCTGCGGCCTAGGACTTCAGCAGCCCCTTGTCCTCGAGGTACGCGCGGGCCACGTCCTCGGGGAGCCGCCGCCAGCCGTCCACCTGCTGGTTCAGGGACGCCAGGTCCTCCGTCGTCAGGACGGAGTTGAGGGCGTCCAGGGTCCTGGTGACGTGGGCGCCGCCCGCCCGGGCACGGTTCACGACCGGGACGACGTAGTCCGCGTTCTGCAGGTGTCTGTCGTCGGCGAGCAGAACGAGCCCGAAGGCGTCGAGGGTGGCGTCCGTCGTGGTGGTCAGCACCATCTGGTCCCGCCCGTCCCGGACGGCCCGCTTGGCCTGGGTGGTGCCGACTCCCTTGGGGTCGACGCCGGTGATGTCGATGCCGTACGTCTTCCTCAGCCCCGGGGCGCAGTACGGGCGGCGGACGCACTCGTCGCCGGCCGCGAGCCGCACCTTCAGACCCGAGCGGCCGAGGTCGCTCAGGGTCCTCAGACGGTGGTCGCGGGCGTAGGCGCGGGTCACCGCGAAGGCGTTCCGGTCGACCGCGCGGCCGGGATCGAGCACCGTCAGTCCGCGGGGCGCGGCCAGTTCCCGCAGCGCGCTCATGGTGGCGTGGAGGTCGGGGGAGCCGACGGGCGCGGCCCCGGCACCGTGGGTCCTGGCATGGAGCCAGTCCGCGAAGGTGGCCGCGTACTCCGGGATCACGTCGATCTGCCCCGACTCCAGGGCGGGTTCGTACAGTTCGCGGTTGGCGACGGTGATGAGGGAGGTCGTGTACCCCGCCTGGTGCAGCAGCAGCGCGTACATGTGGGCGAGCAGGTCGCTCTCGGTGAAGCCGGCCGAGCCGACGGTCAGGTGGCTGCGGTCGCCCGGCGACGTGGTGACCCGGCCGCGGGTCTCCAGGGAGGGGCCCGTCATACAGCCGGCGACCAGCAGGACGGTCACGAGCGCCGCGTGTCGTCTCATCGCCCGTTCCCCGCCCGGCGCGGCGCCAGCCGTTCGACGGCCTCGAAGATTCCCTCGACGGCCAGTGCCAACGCGGCCACCAGGACCGCGCCGGCGACGACCTGCGGGGTACTGGCCAGGTTGAACCCCGCCGTGATGATGCGGCCGAGTCCGCCCCCGCCGGCCAGCGCGGCGATCGTGGCGGTGGCGACGAGCTGGACGGCGGCGATGCGCACCCCGCCCAGCACCATCGGGAACGACAGGGGCAGTTCCACACGCAGGAGCAGTTGGGGGCCGGTCATCCCCATCCCCCGCGCCGCCCGCACCACGTCGCGGTCGACCTCGCGCATGCCGACGTACGCGTTGGTCAGCAGCGGCGGCACGGCGAACAGCACGAGGGCGACGACCGTCGGACCGTCGCCCCATGCGCCGATCGGGGTGAGCAGCAGGAGCACCAGCACGGCGAAGGTGGGGACGGCGCGGCCGACGTTGGAGAGGTTGACGGCCAGTGCGCCGCCCTTGCCCAGGTGACCGAGGACGAGGGCCACCGGCAGCGCGATCAGGGAGCTGATGAGCAGACAGACGGCGGTCAGGACGAGGTGCTGCTGCAGCCGGTGCCCGATGCCGTCGTCGCCCGCCCAGTGGGCGGGGTCGGTGAGCCAGTGCCAGGTGTCGCCGAGGGTCCTCATCGGCTTCCGGCCCTCGCCCAGGGGGTGGCCAGCCGTTGCACACCGAGCAGCAGCAGGTCGGCGGCCACCGCGATCAGCACGCACAACACGGACGCGGTCAGCACCTGTGCCTTGAAGTAGGTGTTCATACCCGCGTAGATGAGGTTGCCGAGACCCCCGAAGCCGACGATCGCCCCGACCGTGACCAGGGAGACCGCGGAGACGGTGGCGATGCGCAGGCCGGCCATGGCGGCGGGCAGGGCGAGCGGCAGTTCGACGGTGAGCAGCAGCCGGATCGGCCCGTAGCCCATGCCGAGGGCGGCCTGCCGGGTCTCCTCGGGGACGGCGCGCAGGCCGGCGAGGAGGTTGCGGACGAGCAGGGTGAGCGAGTACAGGGCGAGCCCGGCGACGACCAGGGTCGCCGACAGTCCGTACAGGGGCAGCAGCAGCGAGAACATGGCCAGCGACGGGATCGTGTAGAGGACCGTGGTGACGGCGAGGACGGGCCCGGCGGCCCCGCGCCGGCGGCGCGCCAGGACCGCGAGCGGGACCGCCACGATCAGGCCGATGACGACGGACGCCGTGACCAGTTGCAGATGCTGGAGCACCGCGTCGAGGAGGACGTGGCGACGGGTGCGCAGATAGGCGCCGCAGATCCACTCGTTGCGGGCGAGGCAGTCGTGAGGGGGCGCGGTCACACGTCCATGGGACCGGGCATGCGAGGGGCCGCGCTCGTTGTGGTGACCCGTCGGGGTGTCGGCCTCCCGCGCCGCGGTGGTGGAGCGGCGTGCTGCACACGCGCGTGGAGAGGCCGGCCGCCTCGGCACGCGCTTCCGAGGGGCCGCCCCCTGCCGTGGGGCCGCCCCTCGGGTCGCAAGCTCAGCGGCTCACGCTGATGGTGCGCAGTCGCGGATCGTCGGCGTCGGGGAGGTTCATGCCCGACTCCAGGCCGGTGCGCAGATAGCGCAGCACCGGCTCGGTGAGGCGTTCGCCGGGGAGGACGGCCGGGATGCCCGGCGGATAGGGCGTGATCATCTCGGCTGCGATCCGGCCGGCCGCCTGCTCCAGCGGTACGGACTCCTTGGGCCCGAAGTACGCGTCACGCGGCAGGGCCACCTGTTCGAGCCGCATTTCCGCTCCTGTCGGCACCTCGGCGCGCGGCAGACCGGCCGCGAGCTCATCGGCGTGCCCGGCCAGGTCGCGCAGGGCCGTCAGCAGACGCCGCGCGGTGTCCGGCGAGTCGGCGAAGGTGAGCTGGGCGCTGATCCGGCGGTGGTCGGAGAGGTGCATGTCGATGTGGTGTCGGCCGCGCAGCCAGTCGGCGGCTCGGTAGCCGCTGGTGCCGAGGCCGCTGACGTCGATGGTGATCGGCAGCGGGTCGTAGTCCGCGGACAGCCCGGGGCCGACCAGGTCGTCGCGTCCGAGGACCTTCAGGCCCGGGATGTCCTCGATCGCGGTCCGGACCTGTTCGGCCAGGTGCAGGGCGTCGTCCAGCAGGTCCTTCCCGCGCAGGGCCATCTGGCGGCGCCAGGCGTCCAGCCCCGCGAAGATCAGGACGGAAGGGCTGGTGGTGCCCAGCAGGTCCGCACGTGACTTCAGGGTCGTGGGATCGATCAGGGAGCCCTGCAGATGGAAGACGGATCCCTGTTCGAAGCCGCTGCCCATCTTGTGGATGCTGGTCACGCAGACGTCCGCGCCGGCGTCCATCGCCCAGGACGGCAGATCGGGGTGGAAGGGCAGGTGCGCGCCCCACGCCTCGTCGACGATCAGCGGCAGTCCGCGCGCGTGGCAGACCTCGGCGATCGCTGCCAGGTCGGCGCAGCCGCCGTAGGGGGTCGGGCTGGTGACGAGGGCGCCACGCGCCGTCGGATGGCGGTCCAGGGCCTCGGCGAAGGCCTCCGGGGAGGGCGCGTGCGCGAAGCGCTGCCGTTCGTCCCACTGGGGGTCGACCCAGACGGGCTCGATACCGGCCAGGATCAGTCCGGAGACCACCGACTTGTGGGCGTCGCGGCCCACGACGAGCTGCTCGTGCGGGCCCGCCACGGCGAGCATCGCGGCCTTCACGGACAGGGAGCTGCCGCAGGTGGTGAAGAAGGTGTGCCGGGCGTGGACGGCGTCCGCCATCAGCTCCTCGGCCCGCACCAGGACGTCACCGGTCATGCGGCGGTCGTCCAGACCGCCGGAGGCGAGCACATCGGAGCGGAAGACGTCGCTCAGCAGCTCTCTGGCCTCGGGATCGGCGCCCCGGGCCTGTTTGTGCCCGGGCGGCGTGAACGCGAGTTCCCCGCGCTCGTGGTAGCTGCGCAGGGCTTCGAGAATCGGCACTCGGGTGTGGTCCACGGGTATTCCCTCCTTCATCGAGCGGTCGGTCACGGCTCTCGGTCGAAGGGGCGTCCCTCGGCGGTCTTCCGATTGGCCTGCGGGCTCGGGCTGATCGGGTCGCCCGCGCCGCCCCCGGTGCCGCCGCCGGTGTCGGTGTCGTCCTCGTGGCCCTGCTGCTTCACCTCCTGAAGAACCTCCTCGGTCGCGGTACGGGTCGGCTTCTTGCGCCACGGCAGGCGCGACAGGATCGTGTTCATGGCGGTCCGGGTACCCGGGGACGGGCGGATCAGACGGGCGGAGCGGCCGCTCAGGCCTGCCCGTTCAGCGCCCGCGCCGCCACCTTCAGGTCGGACACGAGCCCGGCGTACGCCGCCTCCCGGTCGTCGGCGCGCAGGATCGCCGAGGGGTGCACCGTCGCCACGACGTACCGCTCGTCGTCGCCACCGGGCAGCGGCAGCAGGCTCCCGCGGTCCTTGCTCACCCGGAAGGAGCCGCCGAGCAGCGACTTGGCGGCCGTCGCGCCCAGCGCGACGACGACCTCGGGGCGGACCAGGTCCAGCTCGGCGTGCAGCCAGGGCTTGCAGGCGCTCATCTCGCGGAGGCTGGGCGCCTTGTGGATGCGCCGCTTGCCGCGTTCGGGGACGACGGTGAACTTGAAGTGCTTGACCGCGTTGGTGACGTACGCGGTGTCGCGGTCGATGCCGGCCTCGGCCAGCGCCTTGTCCAGCAGGCGTCCGGCCGGGCCCACGAAGGGTTCGCCCTGCCGGTCCTCCTGGTCGCCCGGTTGCTCGCCGACCAGCACGACCCGCGCCGAGGCGTCCCCCCTGCCGAAGACGGTCTGAGTGGCGTTCTCGTACAGAGGGCAGCCGTGACAGTCGGCGGCGGCACGCCGGTATGCGGGGAGGCCGCCGCCGTCCGGCAGGAACGGGGTCGCGTCGTACGCGCTCGCCCGGGCGTCGTCGGAACGGCTCATCACTGCTTCACCTCCCCGGCCGACGGTCCTGACCCGGTCCCCGCAGTACCCCTTCTCCCGGCTCGCACACCCCCGGGCCGGTGGTGAGGATGGAGGAAGCCCGACATCGCCGAAGACCACAGCACCCCGGAGGGGACGATGACCTCGAAAGCCCGTCCGGGTGAGCACGAACCGGACACCACGTCACCGGAATCGGAGCGGATCTTCCAGTTGGAGGAGGAGATCTGCCAGCTCAAGGAGGCCGTCACCTCGCACGCGACGGTGGACCAGGCCATCGGCATGCTGGTCGCCCTCGGCCATGTGACGCCCGGCCAGGGGTGGGAGGTGCTCCGGGAGGTCTCCCAGCGCGCGAACATCAAGCTGCGCAATGTCGCGGAGATGATACTGATCTGGGGCCGCGACGGGGTTCTGCCGGACGACGTGCGTGTCCTCCTGGAGGACACGCTCGACCGCTACGGCCCCACGCAGCTTCCGGAGGGTCCTCCCCCGCACTGACGCCGGGCGTGCGGCCTCGTGTTTCAAACACCCTCTCGCGGATAGTCCGGAAGGTGTCGGCGCACTGGCCAACCGTTCCCGGGAGGGTTCGGCAGTGAGCCCACCGCAAACGGCCGTCCGGTCGACCAGCGGCTCGGGCGGCCGAATGCGATGCGAACCGGCGCCGTGGCGGCCCGCGCGGGGCGAACCGGCGCCGTGGCGGCCCGCGCGGGGCGAGCCGGCCGGCGGCGGGCGTCAGGCGCTGTCGGACAGGGCTTCCTCACGCACCCGGGCGCAGCATCCGCTGAGCAGGCGCGAGACGTGCATCTGGGAGATGCCGAGCTGGTTCGCGATGCGGCTCTGCGTCATGCCCCGGAAGTAGCGCAGGTAGAGGATGGTGCGCTCACGCTCGGGCAGGGAGCGCAGACACGGCTTGACGGCCTCCCGGTCGACGATCAGGTCGTAGCCGGCGTCGGAGTCGCCGAGCGCGTCGCCGAGCGCGTAGCCGTCGTCGCTGCCGGCGACCTCGGCGTCCAGGGAGAGGGCGGTGAAGCTGTCCATGGCTTCCAGGCCCACCCGCACGTCGTCCTCGCTGAGGTGGGCGTGCTCGGCGATCTCGGCGACCGTCGGGCCGTGCCCCGGGGTCTCCTGTGCGATCTCCTTGACGGCCGCCCGCACCCGGTTGCGCAGGTCCTGGACCCGCCGCGGCACGTGCAGGACCCACATGTGGTCACGGAAGTGCCGCTTGATCTCACCCGTGATGGTGGGGATCGCATAGCTTTCGAACGCGTACCCGCGCGCCGGCTCGTAGCGGTCGACCGCCTTGACCAGCCCGAGGGCCGCCACCTGGCACAGGTCCTCGACGGACTCGCCTCTGCCTCGGTAGCGCCGGGCGATGCGCTCGGCCATCGGCAGCCACGACCGGACGATCTCGTCGCGCAGCGCCTGTCGCTCGGGGCCGTCGGGCAGCCCGCGCAGTTGTGCGAAGGCGTCAGTGGTGTCGGGGGCGTCGTCGTGCGGGTGTTGCTTCGCCTTGACCGTGATGCGCATGTGCTTTTCAACTCCCTCAAGGGGCTGACTGGACAGTCACCGCGGGAGGGCGCACTCACGGAACGCACCGGAAACACACCCGGGGCCGATGAGCCGGCTCCCAACGGACGTGCCTCCTGTCCGAAGCACTAATCAGCCCATTCCCGACTTTTCGGACGGCAAACAAATTCTCCGGCAGAGTCACGCGGGGCGCTCACCCGACTGCGGGGAGCAGCCATACGGTGGCGAGGGGCGGGAGGGTGAGACGGATGCCGTGTCCCGGACCCGCTTCGGGGACGACGCGACCGGGGTTGCGGACGTCGCTGCCACCGTAGGCGGCCGCGTCCGTGTTGAGCACCTCCTCCCAGGCGGGGGCATCGGCCGGAACCGCCAGGCGGTAGTCGTGGCGGACGACGGGCGAGAAGTTGGAGACGGCCAGCAGAGGTCGCCCGTCCGCGTCGTGGCGCAGGAACGCGAGCACGTTGTCGTCTGCGGCGTCCCCCACCACCCAGCGGAAGCCGGACGGTTCCGTGTCGCGCTGCCACAGGGACGGGGTGTGGCGGTAGACCGTGTTGAGGTCGCGGACCAGGTCGCGTACGCCCCGGTGGTCGGCTTCCGCCCCGTAGTCCGGGTCCAGCAGCCACCAGTCCGGGCCGTGGGCCTC
>NZ_JBVHTR010000015.1:0-100135 GCF_055565775.1 Streptomyces sp. NPDC028331
AGCTTCACAGGCCCCTGAGCCGTCCGGTCCCTGCGGATCTCGAAGTCCATTGCATCCCCTGAGCTGGGGTGTTGCAACGACTACTAGAACCTGAGACCCGGCAGCGGCCCTTGCCTATGGCCGATTCCCGTCCTCGGGTTAGTCTTGCCGCCGTACCGGACACGGGGTGCCCCACCTGCGGGCTGAGATCACACCCGTCGAACCTGAACCAGTTCGTACTGGCGGAGGGATGTCTTTCATGCCATCGGCGCATGTCTCGGGAGGGCTGCCCGCAGGCGGCCGGAGCACCGTCTTCGACGGGCGGATGCCCACCGCTCCCGGCGACCTCAGGGTCGAGGGTCACGGCATCGAGCCGGTCCCCGAGACGAATCGTTACGGCGGCGCGGGCCGGCTGTTCACCGTGTGGTTCGCCCCCAACCTGACCATGACCGGCGTGTTCACCGGGACCATCGGCATCGCGCTCGGCCTGGACTTCACCACCGCGCTCGCCGCCGTCGTCCTGGGCACGGTGCTGGGCGCGCTGCCCACCGCCTATCTGAGCACCTGGGGCAGCCGCACCGGAGCCGGCCAGTTGCCCCTCGCCCGGCTGGCGTTCGGGCGTGCGGTGGTGCTGCCCGGAGTGGTGCAGTGGCTGTCCTCGATCGCCTGGGACGCGCTGATCGGGCTGTTCGGCGGGGACGCGCTGGCGCGGCTCGCCGGCTGGCCGTTCTGGCTGGGCGCCCTGGTGGTGATGCTGGCGCAGGGAGCCCTCGGGGTCCTCGGCTACGAGGCGATCCACCGGCTGCAGATCGTCATGACGTTCGTGCTGGCGGCCGCGTTCGCGCTGATCGCCCTGCGCATGGCGGGCAGCGTTCACCCCGCCTGGACGGGCACCGCGCACGGCGCCGACCGCGCGGGCGCCTTCGTGCTGACCAGCACCATCGCCCTCAGTCTGTCGTTGTCCTGGGCGCCGTACGCCAGCGACTTCAGCCGCTACCTGCCGAGCGCCACCTCACGCTCCCGGATGTTCTGGTGCACGCTGCTCGGTCTCGTGGTGTCCTTCGTGGCCGTGCAGGTCCTCGGCCTGTGGGGAGCCTCGGTGCTGACCGACCAGACGGCCACGGGCGTGGACCGTGTGCTCGGCGGGGGCGCGGCCGGCGCCTTCGGGCTGCTGGCCGTGGCGCTGGCGGCGCTCGCCAGCAACGCGATGAACGACTACAGCGGCTCCCTGGCCTTGCAGACCGTCGGGGTGCGCCTGCCGCGTCCGGTGGCGGCCGCCCTCGCCGTGCTGCTCGGCTTCCCGCTCGTGCTGTGGATGCACGCGGCGAACACGACGGCCCGCTTCCAGAACGTGCTGCTGTTCGTGAGCTACTGGATCCCCGGGTTCGTGGCGATCGTGGTCGTCGACTGGCTCGTGCGGCGCGGCGCCGTGGTCGACCTCGCCGCCGAGACCGCGCGGCCGCGCTCCGGGTGGCCCGCGCTGCTCGCCTTCGTCGGCGCCTTCGCCGCGGCGGTGCCGTTCATGGACACCGGCCTGTACGTGGGCCCGGTCGCCCACGCCCTGCGCGGCGCCGACGTCTCCTACTACGTGGCGTTCCTGGTGGCCGTCGCGCTGTACGCCCCGCTGCGCGTCCGGGAGGAGGGTCGCGTGCGCGTCCGAGAGGAGGGCCGCGCATGACCGCGCCGCCCCGTGTCCTGACCATCGCCGGATCCGACTCCGGCGGCGGCGCCGGGATCCAGGCCGACCTGAAGACCATGCTGGCGCTCGGCGCCCACGGGATGAGCGTGATCACCGCGGTCACGGCGCAGAACTCGGTGGGAGTGCAGGGGGCGTGGGAGCTGCCGGTGGAGGCGGTGCGCGCCCAGTACCGGAGCGTCGTCGACGACATCGGCGTACAAGCGGTCAAGACGGGCATGCTCGCCTCGCCCGCTCTGGTCCAGGCGGTGGCCGAGCTGCTCACGGACGCGCCGGCGCCGGTCGTGGTGGATCCGGTGAGCGTCTCCAAGCACGGGGACCGGCTGCTCGCCGACGACGCCCTGGACGCCGTACGGACCCGGCTGCTGCCGCTCGCCACCGTGGCCACGCCGAACCTGGACGAGGTCGCGGAGCTGACCGGCATCGCGGTGACCGACGAGGCGGGCATGCGCCGCGCGGCCGACCGCCTGCTGTCGTACGGGCCCCGGTGGGTGCTCGTGAAGGGCGGGCACCTGCCCGGCGAGGCCGCCGACCTGCTCACGGACGGCCGAGACGAGCACTGGCTGCGCGCTCCGCGCCACGACAACCGCCACACCCATGGCACCGGCTGCACCCTCGCCTCGGCCGTCGCGGTCGGTCTTGCCCAGGGCCGCACGGTGCCCGAGGCCGTGCGGCAGGCCAAGGAGTACGTCACGCAGGCGATCGCGGCGGGCTTCGCGCTCGGCGCCGGCATCGGGCCGGTGGACCACGGCTGGATGCTGCGTGCCCACGCGTGACGGTGACCGGGGACAGGCACCCGCACGCACCGGGGTACCTCGGGTCCGAGCGTCACAGACGCGTCTGATGTGATGGACCGGCACCGCCGATCCTTTCGCGGAAGGACCGAACCCTGAACACCCCGCTCGCCGAGGCTCTCTCCGTCGTCCTCCTCGTCGCCGTCCTGGCCGGCGCGGTGGTGCGTCCCTTCAAGCTGCCGGAGGCGGTCTGGGCGGTCCCGGCCGCCGGGATCGCCATCCTGACCGGTGCCATCTCTCTGGATCACGCGCGGGCCGAGGTCGAGCGCCTGGGTCCGGTCGTCGGCTTCCTGGCGGCCGTGCTGGTGCTGGCCCACTTCTGTGACGTCGAGGGCCTGTTCCAGGCCTGCGGCGCGTGGATGGCGCGGTGGGCGGCGGGCCGTCCCGGGCGGCTGCTCACCGCGGTGTTCGCACTGGCCTCGGTGATCACCGCGGTGCTCAGCCTGGACGCCACCGTCGTGCTGCTCACGCCCGTCGTCTTCGCCACCGCGGCCCGGATGGGCGCCCGCCCGAAGCCGCACCTGTACGCCTGCACCCATCTGTCGAACACGGCCTCGCTGCTGCTGCCGGTCTCCAATCTCACCAACCTGCTCGCGTTCGGCGCGGCCGGGCTGAGCTTCACCCGCTTCGCCGCGCTGATGGTTCTGCCGTGGCTGGTGGCGGTGGCCGTCGAGTACGTCGTCTTCCGGCGCTTCTTCCGCCCCGACCTGGACGCGGGCGCCACCGACGACGAGCACGGCGAGCCGCCGAGGCTGCCGCTGTTCGCGCTGGTGACGGTCGCCTGCACGCTCGCGGGGTTCGTGGTGGCCTCCGCGTTCGGTGCCGACCCGGCGTGGTCGGCGGCGGCCGGGGCGCTGGTGCTGGCCGTGCGTGGGCTCCTGCGGCGCCGGGCCACGCCGCTGACGGTGGTGCGCGCCGCGGCGCCGTCCTTCCTGGCGTTCGTGCTGGCGCTGGGCGTCGTGGTCCGCGCGGTCGTCGACAACGGTCTCGCCGGCGCTCTCGGGCATGTCGTCCCCGGCGGCACCGGCCTGCCCGCGCTGCTCGGCACGGCGGCCCTGGCGGCCCTGCTGGCCAACCTGATCAACAATCTGCCCGCGGTCCTGGTGCTGCTGCCGCTGGCCGTCCCGTCCGGCCCGGGAGCGGTGCTCGCCGTCCTGCTCGGCGTGAACATCGGCCCCAATCTCACCTACGCCGGTTCGCTGGCCACGCTGCTGTGGCGCCGGATCGTCCACCAGCACGACCACGGAGTCGACCTGAAGGAGTTCACCCGGCTCGGCGCGATCGCCGTGCCGACCGCGCTGGCGGGCGCGGTGGTGGCGCTGTGGGCCTCCCTGCACGTCGTCGGTGCCTGACCCGGCTCCGGGTCCCGCACGCTTCGGCTCCCCGGCGGTGAGCAACTCCCGCCCCGCCGTCCGTAACTGATCGGTACAGCGGTACGAGCCGCACCGAGCGACATCCGGCGCGCCCGCCCGACACGCGGGCGCGCCGGATCCGGACCCAAGGAGCACAGCATGCAGGCGACCGCGCAGATCGGCGTCACCGGGCTCGCGGTGATGGGCCGCAACCTGGCCCGGAACTTCGCGCGCAACGGGTACACCGTCGCCGTGCACAACCGCACCCCGGCCAGGACCAAGGCGCTGATCGAGGACTTCGGGCACGAGGGCACGTTCGTGGCCGCCGAGACGGCCGAGGAGTTCGTGGCGGCGCTGGAGCGGCCCCGCCGCCTGATGATCATGGTGCAGGCGGGGGCGGCGACCGACGCCGTGATCGAGGAGTTCGCCCCGCTCCTGGAACCCGGCGACATGATCATCGACGGTGGCAACGCACACTTCGCCGACACCCGGCGCCGTGAGCGGGCGCTGCGCGAGCGTGGCATCCACTTCGTCGGCGTGGGCGTCTCCGGCGGCGAGGAGGGGGCGCTGCACGGGCCGAGCATCATGCCCGGCGGCTCACCGGAGTCGTACGCCGCACTCGGTCCGATGCTCGAGAAGATCAGCGCCAAGGTGGACGGCGAGCCGTGCGCGACGCATGTGGGCACGGACGGTGCCGGGCACTTCGTGAAGATGGTCCACAACGGCATCGAGTACGCCGACATGCAGCTGATCGGCGAGGCGTACGACCTGCTGCGCCAGGTGGCCGGGTACTCCCCCGCGGCGATCGCGGAGATCTTCCGCCAGTGGAACAAGGGGCGCCTGGACTCCTATCTGATCGAGATCACGGCGGAGGTGCTCTCCCACGTCGACGCGGCGACCGGCCGGCCGTTCGTGGACGTCGTCGCCGACGCGGCCGGGCAGAAGGGCACCGGGCGCTGGACCGTGCAGACCGCGCTGGAACTGGGTTCGCCGGTGACCGCCATCGCGCAGGCCACGTTCGCCCGCGCCGCCTCGGGCCAGTCCGCGCTGCGTGCCGCCTACCGTGGGCTGCCCGGCGGCACGAACTGGGACCTGACCCCGTACGAGGCGGAGCGCTTCACCGCGCAGGTGGAGCAGGCCCTGTACGCGTCGAAGCTGATCGCCTACGACCAGGGCTGGAAGATGATCCTGGACGCGGCCAAGGAGTTCGGCTGGAAGATCGACCTGGGTGCGGTCGCGAAGATCTGGCGCGGCGGCTGCATCGTCCGCGCCGCCTTCCTGGACCGCATACGTGCCGCCTACGCGGCCGATCCGCGCCTGGTCAGCCTGCTGTCGGACGCCGGTTTCGCCGCGGAGATCGCCGAGGCGCAGGTGCCGTGGCGCGAGGTGATCGCCGCGGCGGCCCGCCGCGGTGTGCCGGTGCCCGCGTTCTCCGCCGCGCTGTCGTACTACGACTCCCTGCGCGCCGAGCGCCTGCCGGCCGCGCTCACCCAGGGCCAGCGCGACTACTTCGGCGCCCACACCTACCGGCGCGTCGACCGCGAGGGCAGCTTCCACACTCTGTGGGGCACGCCCGCCCGCACGGAGACGGAGGTCATCTGAGACCGGCGCACGACCGGGCTCCCCGAGCGGGAGCCCGGCACCGCCCCCGCGCCCTTGCGCCCGCCTTCCCGGCCGTGTCCGGCCGTGCCGCCGCCGCGCGCCGGACCGTGCCCGGCGCCGGTCCCGCGTCGTTCCCGAGTCGTCCCCGTCCGCGGACCGAGCGGGCGAAACCGCGGTTCGACGGTAAGGTCGAGTCATGGACGCAGAGTTCGACGTCGTGGTCCTGGGGGCGGGCCCCGGCGGTTATGTGGCAGCCATCCGCGCCGCCCAACTCGGCCTGAGGACCGCCATCGTCGAAGCGCGGTTCTGGGGCGGCATCTGCCTGAACATCGGCTGCATCCCGGCGAAGGCGCTGTTGAGGAACGCGGAACTGGCGCACCTCGTCGTCCACGAAGCGGACACCTACGGCCTGAAGTTCGACGGGCAGGTCGGCCTCGACTACCGGGCGGCGTACCTCAGGAGCCGCAAGGTGGCCGACGGGCGGGCGAAGGGCGTCGGTTACCTCATGCGCAAGAACGGCATCGCGCAGTTCGAGGGCCAGGGGTCGTTCGTCGACCCGCACACCATGAACGTCCGGATGGCCGGTGAAGAGGCCACGCTCACCTTCGCCCACTGCATCATCGCCACCGGTTCGACCGTGAAGCTGCTGCCGGGTACCCGCCTCGGCAGGCGCGTCGTCACCTACGAGGAGCAGATCCTCGCCGACACTCTGCCGGCGAGCATCGTCATCGCGGGCGCCGGCGCCATCGGCGTGGAGTTCGCCTACTTGCTGCGGTCCTACGGCGTCCAGGTGACGCTGGTGGAGTTCCTCGACCGGGTCGCCCCCCTGGAGGACGAGGAGGTCTCGGCGGAGCTCGCCCGGCAGTTCCGCCGGCAGGGAATCACGGTGATGACCTCCACCCGCGTGGAGTCCATGGAGGAGACCGCGGACGGCGTGCGCGTCGTCGTCTCGCAGGCGGGCCGGGAAAGCACGCTGGAGGCGGAGAAGGTGCTCCAGGCCACGGGGTTCCAGCCCCGTACGACCGGCTACGGTCTGGCGAACGCCGGTGTCCGGCTCACGGATCGCGGCGCGATCGACGTCGACGGCCGGTGCCGCACCAGCCGTCCGCACATCTTCGCCATCGGGGACGTGACGGCGAAACTGATGCTCGCGCA
This sequence comes from Streptomyces sp. NPDC028331, assembly GCF_055565775.1. Taxonomy (NCBI): domain Bacteria; kingdom Bacillati; phylum Actinomycetota; class Actinomycetes; order Kitasatosporales; family Streptomycetaceae; genus Streptomyces; species Streptomyces sp. NPDC028331. Next base: position 6,579 of record NZ_JBVHTR010000015.1, read on the forward strand.
CACGGCGGAGGCCATGGGTGTCATCGCCGCGGAGACCATCGCGGGCGTCGAGACGATGGAGCTGGACTACCGCATGATTCCCCGTGCCACCTTCTGCCGGCCCCAGATCGCGAGCTTCGGCTGGACCGAGGCGGAGGCCAGGAACGAGGGGTTCGACGTCCGCGTCGCGAAGTTCCCCTTCACCGCGAACGCGAAGGCGCACGGGTTCGGCGAAACGGCCGGCTTCGTGAAGCTCATCAGCGACGCCCGCTACGGCGAGCTTCTCGGCGCCCATCTGATCGGGCCGGATGTCACCGAACTGCTCCCGGAACTGACGCTCGCCCAGAAGTGGGACCTGACGGTGACCGAGCTCGTCAGGAACGTGCACGCACACCCCACGCTGAGCGAGGCCGTCCAGGACGCGCTGCACGGACTGGCCGGACACATGATCAACCTCTGAGGACACGTCGCGCCGCTTCACGCGGCACGGTCGTCTCCGTGTCGCCTTCGCAGTGCCGCTCGCGCGACGAGGAACTGACCGACCGGTCGCCTATCTCGCCTCGGGAGGGAGTTACGCCGCCCCCCGGCCGCCCAGCGGGCCCCCCGGAAACGACAAAAAGGCCGTATCGGCATGCTCCGATACGGCCTTCGACCCGCTGTTCCGCAAGTCGGGACGACAGGATTTGAACCTGCGACCCCTTGACCCCCAGTCAAGTGCGCTACCAAGCTGCGCCACGTCCCGTTGCCCGCCTGACCTGGGGTTTCCCCTGGCCGAACGTGCACAGAAACAATACCGCACTCGGGGCGGTGGTCGCGCACCCGTTTATGCGCCGTTCACCCGCTGTGTCCCTCACCGGCCCGGAAGGCCCAGGTCCGGGTGGTGGTCGAGCAGGCGGGGCGGGGCGGCCTGACGCCATGAGTCGGCGAGGATGTCGTGCAGCTCGGTCTCGTCCTCCAGCTCCGAGAGGCGCACCCGGATCCAGGCGAACTGTGCCTCGTGGTCGGCGACCCAGAACTTCCCGGGCTCCGCCAGGACCAGTTCGTCCCGCTCCTCCTTGGGGCAGCGCACCGCCATGGACGTCTCGTCCTCGGGCAGCGTGGCGAACATCTTTCCCGCTACCCGGAACGTGGGCATGCTCCAGGCGATCTTCTCCGTGGTGTCCGGCAGGGACAGGGCGATACGGCGTACGTCTTCGGCGTCCGGCATGTCCCGCACCGTAGCCAACGGCACTGACAATCGGGCGGCCGGTCAACGAGAGCGCGGCGCCACCCGCTTGTAGAAGATCGTCGTGGGCTGCGGAACACCCGCGGGGGTCGCCGCGTAGTCCGGTATGGACCCGACTTCCGTCCAGCCCGCGGAGCGGTACAGCGACTCGGCCGGGCTGCCGGTCTCCGTGTCCAGGTGGAGCAGGGTGATCCCGGCCTCGGCGGCGGCATGCTCGGCGGTGACCAGCAGCCTTCGCCCCAGGCCTCTGCCGCGGGCCTCGCGGTGCACCATGAGCTTGACCACCTCGGCGCGGTGGCGAGCGTTCGGCTTGTCCGGGAAGGCGAGGCTCACCGTGCCCGTCACCCGGTCCCCCGCCCGGGCCACCCACACCGCGAGGGCACCCGCGTCGACCGCGTCCGCCCGCGCCTTCCACCAGGCGAGGGCCTCTGCACGGTCCAGCGGTGCGAGGAAGCCGATGGAGGCCCCGCCGTGCACGGTGTCGGCCAGCAGGCCGGCCAGTTCCTCCGAGTGCGCCAGCACCTCGGGCCCGCCGAGTCCGTCGATCACGGTCCTGTCGATGGCGGTCATGGGAGCACCACCACCAGCGCGTACCGCGTGTCCTCCGGTCCCGGGCAGTGGAACCGCGTCGGCCCCCAGACCCGCATCCGCAGGCAGTCGCCCGCGGTGAGCCGGTGTTCGACGTCCTGCGCGGTCACCCGCAGCGTTCCGTCGAGAACCCAGATGTGCTGCTCGAGCCCCGGTACGGGCGGCCGGTCGTAGGCGATGTCGGCGCCCGCCGTGAGCCGTCCCTCGACCAGTTCGCCACGCAGTCCCGGGTGCGGAGGCGACACGGACCGCCGCACGAAGCCGGACGCCGCGTCCTGCCACACCGTCTGGCCGGCGGCGCGCACCACCTGCGCGGGCTCCTCCTCCACCTCGCTGAGCAGCCGGGACATCGTGCGGCCGTAGACGGCGCACAGCCGGTTCAGCAGCGCGGCGGTGGGGCTGATCTCGGCGCGTTCGGCGCGGGAGAGGGTCGAGCGGCTGACCCCGCTGCGCTCGGCCAGCTCGTCCAGCGACCAGCCGCGTTCGGCCCGTAGCTCGGCGAGGCGGGCCGCGAGGCGGGCGTCGACGGAATCGATGACGTCACTTCCCATATCCGAGAAGATATCCCAGATACGGGACGTGCGCGAGAGTGTCTTCCAGATGCTCGCAGTATCTGAGGAATGCCTCAGTCGGCCGTCGCGGCTTCCGTCAGCGCGTCCAGCACCGGGCGGATCAGGGGATGCTCCTCCGCGCCCCGGCGCACGGCCGCGAACACCCGGCGGGTGGGCGCCACACCGTCGACCGGCCGGACCACCACGCCGGTGAGGTCCATGCCGCGCAGAGCGGAACGGGGCACCAGGGCCACCCCCGCGTCCGCCGAGGCCAGGGCGACGACCGCGCGGAAGTCGTCCGAGGAGTGCTCCAGACGGGGCTGGAACCCGGCGTGCTCGCAGGCCAGGACCACCACGTCATGGCAGGGATTGCCGGGATAGGGACCGATCCAGGGGTCCTTGGCCAGTTCGGCGAGCGGGACCTCGGCGGCGCCTGCGAGACGGTGGCTGACCGGTACGACGGCGTCGAAGGGCTCGGCGTACAGCGGGATGTGCGTGAGCCGGGGGTCGTCGGCGTCGGGCGCGCCCCGGTATTCGACGGCGACCGCGACATCGACCTGCCGGTCGAGGACCATCGGCAGGCTGGCGTCGCCCTCCGCGTCCTGGACGCGGACCCGGATGCCGGGCGCGCTGCGGGCGAGCCGGGCCAGCGCGGGGGCTACGACCAGGCCGATACCGGTGGCGAAGGAGGCGAGCGTCACCGTGCCCGCCGAGCCCGCGCTGTAGGCCGCCAGCTCGGCCTCGGCGCGTTCCAGCTGGGCCAGGACGGCATGGGTGTGGCCGAGCAGGATCTCACCGGCGGGTGTGAGCCGTACGCCCTTGGCGCCGCGCTCGACGAGCCGGTGGCCGGTCTCCTGTTCCAGCGCGGTGAGCTGCTGGGAGACCGCGGAGGGGGTGAGGTAGAGCGCGGCGGCAGCAGCCGTCACCGTGCGGTGGTCGGCCACCGCACGGAGGATGTGCAGCCGCCGCGCTTCGATCATGCGAACGATTATCGCAAGAGGTCCGACCGTCTCAGACGTCCAGTTCCGCCCGGGCCGCCACGAACGCGTCGACGGCGCGGTGGACGTCGTCCGTGGAGTGCGCCGCGGAGAGCTGCACCCGGATCCGGGCCTGGCCCTGCGGGACCACCGGGTAGGAGAAACCGATGACGTACACGCCGCGCTCCAGGAGCAGCTCGGCCATGCGTCCGGCCCTCGCTGCGTCACCGATCATGACCGGGGCGATCGGGTGGTCGCCCGGCAGGATGTCGAAGCCCTCCTCGGTCATCCGGCGGCGGAAGAGCGCCGTGTTCCGGTTCAGCTTCTCGCGCAGGTCGCCCGCCGACTCCAGCAGGTCGAGCACCTTGAGCGAGGCCGCGGCGATCACCGGGGCGAGGGTGTTGGAGAAGAGGTACGGCCGGGAACGCTGGCGCAGCAGGGCGACGATCTCCGCGCGGGCGGCGACATAACCGCCCGAGGCGCCGCCGAGAGCCTTGCCGAGGGTTCCCGTGACGATGTCGACGCGGTCCATGACGCCGTGCAGCTCGGGGGTGCCGCGGCCGCCGGGGCCGACGAAGCCGACGGCATGCGAGTCGTCCACCATCACCATGGCGTCGTACCGGTCGGCGAGGTCGCAGATCTCGCGCAACGGGGCCACATAGCCGTCCATGGAGAACACGCCGTCGGTGACGATCAGCTTCCGGCGCGCCCCGCCCTCGGACGCCTCCTTCAACTGCCGCTCCAGGTCGGCCATGTCACGGTTGCCGTAGCGGAAGCGGCGGGCCTTGGACAGGCGGATGCCGTCGATGATCGAGGCGTGGTTGAGGGCGTCGGAGACGACCGCGTCCTGCTCGCCGAGAAGGGTCTCGAAGACACCGCCGTTGGCGTCGAAGCAGGAGGAGTAGAGGATGGTGTCCTCCTGGCCGAGGAAGGCCGAAAGGCGTGCCTCCAGCTCCTTGTGGACCTCCTGGGTGCCGCAGATGAAGCGCACCGACGCCATGCCGTATCCCCAGCGGTCGAGCGCCGCGTGGGCCGCGGCGATCACCTCGGGGTGGTCGGCGAGGCCGAGGTAGTTGTTGGCACAGAAGTTGATCACCTCGCCGGGTCGGCCGCCCGCGGTGACGTTCACGGTCGCGGACTGGGGGGTGCCGATCACGCGCTCGGGCTTGTGCAGCCCTGCGGCGCGGATCTCGTCGAGGGTGGCGCGCAGGTCGTCGCGCACGGAGTCGAACATCAGGAAGCTCCTCAAGTGCTCACGCCGAAGGGGGGAGTTGGGCGGCCCAGTCCAGAATGACCTTGCCGCCCCTGCCGCTCGCCGCGTCGGCGAACGCCGCCTCGTGGTCGCGGTAGTCGTACCGGCCGGTGATCACGGGCGCGAGGTCGAGGCCGCCCTCCAGCAGGACGGACATCGCGTACCAGGTCTCGAACATCTCGCGGCCGTAGATGCCCTTGATGGTGATCATCGAGGTGACGATGCGGGCCCAGTCGACGGGGAACTCCTGGGACGGCAGACCGAGCATCGCGATGCGGCCGCCGTGCGTCATGTTGGCGATCATGTCGCGCAGCGCCTCGGGGCGGCCGGACATCTCCAGGCCGATGTCGAATCCCTCGCGCAGGCCGAGTTCGCGCTGGCCGTCGGCGATGGACGCCTCCGAGACGTTCAGGGCGAGGCTGACGCCGATCTTGCGGGCGAGGTCGAGGCGCTCCTCGCTGACGTCGGTGACGACGACGTTGCGGGCGCCGGCGTGCCGGGCCACGGCGGCGGCCATCAGGCCGATCGGGCCTGCGCCGGTGATCAGGACGTCCTCGCCGACCAGCGGGAAGGACAGGGCGGTGTGCACGGCGTTGCCGAACGGGTCGAAGATCGCGGCGACATCGAGGTCGACGGGGACGCGGTGCACCCACACGTTCGCGGCGGGCAGCGCCACGTACTCGGCGAACGCGCCGTCCCGTCCGACACCGAGCCCGACGGTCGCCCGGCACAGATGGCGCCGTCCGGCGAGGCAGTTGCGGCACTTCCCGCACACCAGGTGGCCCTCGCCGCTGACCCGGTCACCGACGCTCACGTCCGTGACGTCCCGTCCGGTGGCGACGACCTCGCCGACGAACTCGTGCCCGACGACCAGGGGGGTGCGGATCGCCTGGCGCGCCCAGCCGTCCCAGGCCCGGATGTGCAGGTCGGTTCCGCAGATCCCGGTCCGCAGCACCTTGATCAGTACGTCGCCGGGGCCGACGGCGGGCTCCGGAACGTCCGTGAGCCAGAGCCCTGGTTCCGCCTTGTCCTTGACCAGCGCCTTCAACGCTACGGCTCCTGGGGGTGAGGCCCGGTGCTGGGCATGCCGAACGGGCCCGCGCCCGGGAGAAGGGGTGTGAAGTCGCTCAGAAATCTGCCGCATCGGGGATCGGCGGTCCATCGAGGATTTCTTAAGCGCGACCGCAGCTTTCCTTCACGCCCCCCGCGGCTTTGTTTCATGCCACGCGCCGCCGCGCCGCCCGTGTCCCGCCGTCAGGCACACCCGGCATCACCGGGCTCCCCGGCGGCGATCCGCTCGGCCAGCTCCGCCGCCAGCGACTTGATGGTGTCCAGGCCCGAGCGGCCCCAGGGGCGCGGTCGCACGTCGAGGGCGCACACCGTCCCGAGGGCGAGGCCCGTCGAGTCCATCAGTGGGGCGCCGAGGTAGGAACGGACGCCGAGTTCGTCGACGAGCGGATTGCCGGCGAAGCGGGGATAGTCGCGGACGTCCTCCAGGACCAGGGCCTTGCGGCGGACGACCACATGCGGGCAGAAGCCGTACTCGCGGCCCAGGTGGCGGACGGGTTCACCGGCGGCGCCGTCCGGATCCGCCGACGCGGTGAGGGGACGGTCGCCGGGCTGGTGGAGTCCCGCGAAGTACTGCCGGTGTTCGTGGACGAAGGTGACCATGGCGTACGGCACCTCGGCGAGCGCCGCCAGCCGGTCCGCGAAGGCGTCGAACTCCGGTTCCGCACGCTCGCCGAGGCCCAGGCGGCGCAGCCTGCGGACGCGCTCGGGAGCGTCCCCGTCCTGAGGGGTCAGCAGCAGCCGGCTCAGCCTCATGCGCGGGCTCCGAAGCTGGGGGCGGGCGCCGGCGTCTGCGCGATGAGGTGGCGGACGAGGGTGAGCAGGGTCTGCACCCCGGAGCTGGAGATCCGGGCGTCGCAGCGCACGAGGGGGATTCCGGGGTGCAGGTCGAGGGCGGCGCGCACCTCCTCCGGGTGGTAGCGGTGGGCGCCGTCGAACTCGTTGACGGCGACGACGAATCCGAGGCCCCGCCGCTCGAAGAAGTCGACGGCGGCGAAGCAGTCCTCCAGGCGTCGGGTGTCGGCGAGGATCACCGCGCCGAGCGCGCCCTCCGACAGCTCGTCCCACATGAACCAGAAGCGTTCCTGTCCGGGCGTCCCGAACAGATACAGCACATGCTTCGGGTCCAGGGTGATCCGGCCGAAGTCCATCGCCACCGTCGTCTCGGCCTTGCCCTCGACGCCCTCCAGGCTGTCGGTCGCGGCGCCGGCCGTGGTGAGCAGTTCCTCCGTGCTCAGCGGCGCGATCTCGCTGACCGCGCCCACGAAGGTGGTCTTGCCCACGCCGAACCCTCCCGCCACGAGGATCTTCAGCGCGGTGGGGAAGGGATCAGAGCTGTCGTCGTAGTCCATCGAGCACTGCCTCCAGAAGGGACCGGTCGGTGGGGTTGTGGTGGTGGGCGGGGGGCTTGGTGGTGAGGGCCCCGCAGTCGACGAGGTCGGACAGCAGCACCTTGGTGACCGCCGCCGGCAGCCCCAGGTGGGCGGCGACCTCTGCGACCGGGACGGGCGAACGGCACAGGGCGAGCGCCTGGGCGTACTCGGGGCCGAGGGGGCCGGGAGCGGCGGCGCCGGTGGCCATCACCTGCGACAGGAGGTCGAGCGCGGCGGTGGGGCGGGTGCGGCCGTTGCTGACGGTGTAGGGGCGTACCAGCCGTCCGGCGGCGTCGTCGAGCCAGGGGCCGTCACCGGCCGTGGTGACGCTCAAGACCGCATCGCCGTGGGCTGGTCGGCGCTTCGGCGGGGCGCGGTCGTCAGGTACGGCCGCACGCTCTTGACGAGCATCGTCATCTCGTAGCCGAGGACGGCCGCGTCGGCCTCCCGGCCGGCCAGGACGGCGAGACAGGTGCCGGAACCGGCGGTGGTGACGAACAGCAGGGTCGAGTCGAGTTCGACGACGACCTGCCGTACGTCGCCGCCGTCACCGAAGCGGACCCCGGCGCTGCGGCCGAGCGCGTAGAGGCCTGAGGCGAGGGCGGCCATGTGGTCGGCACTGTCCGGGTCGAGGCCGTGGACGGCCTTCACCAGCCCGTCGCAGGACAGGAGGACCGCGCTGGTGGTGTGCGGTACGCGCTGGACGAGGCCGCTCATCAGCCAGTCGAGGTCACGGGCCTGGGCGGTCGCAGCTTCGCTCGCCATGGTGGATCGACTCCTTGGGGTACGCGGTTCTGCGGGAGCGGGTGGGGTCGGGGCGGTCATCCGGCCGGTGTGCTCCCTTCGTGACGGGCGGTCAGGTCGCCTACGGTCGGGTCGTGTGCAGTCGGGTCGTGCGCGGTCGGATCGGCCTCGCGCAGGGCCTCCGCGAGGCCGATCCCCCGGCGGAACGCGGCCATCAGACCCGGGTCGTGGCCGGTGTACTGGTCGGCGTTCTGGTGGACGGGCGGAGGGGGGCCGCCGCGGAGCTGGGGTGCGAGGTGTTCCTGGGCGCGGCGACGGGGCAGCGGGGGTCTGACCGGGGCTCTGCTCGCCGTGTCGACGCGGGGCGTCGGAAGCCTGGTCGCGTTCTCGGCGAGGGCGGCGCGGTCGGCGGGGCGGATGCCGGGCAGGGCTTCGGAAGGGGTGGCCCGCGGCGTGTCGGTGCCGCGCACGGGCAGCGGGGTCCGGACGGGGTCGGCCGGGACGCCGTCGGGTGCGGGCCGTCGCCGTCCGTGTGGGGCGGGGTGCTCGGACGCGGGCGTGGAGGGGTGGGTGTGGGGCGGGGGCTCAAGGGGCGTGCCGTGCGGGTCGGCCGGGGTGACGGTATGGCGCAGGTCCGCTGCAACCGCCTTGTCCCGCACGCCCGTTACGGCTGCCGCGCCGGGAGAGCCGGATGCGCCTCCGGAACTGTGGACGCCCGCCGTGTCCTGGGGTGCCACCGGTGTCATCGCGGCGGCCGTGCCCGGTGCCGGGCCGAGCAGTCCTTGCGGCAGGACGAGCACCGCCTGCACACCGCCGTAGATGTTGGTCTGCAACCGGACGTGGATGCCGTGCCGGCGCGCGAGTTGGGAGACCACGAACAGGCCGATGCGGCCGTCCGCGAGCAGACCGGCGACGCTGACCTGGTCGGGGTCGGCGAGCAGGGCGTTCATCTTGTTCTGCTCCGATTGGGGCATGCCGAGCCCGCGGTCCTCCACCTCCACGGCGAGTCCCGAGGTGACGAGGCTGGCACGCAGCAGCACCTGGGTGTGCGGCGCCGAGAACACCGTGGCGTTCTCGACGAGTTCGGCCAGCAGGTGGATCACGTCGGCGACGGCGTGTCCGCGCAGGCTGCCGTCGACCGGAGGCACGAGTCTGACCCGCGTGTACTGCTCGACCTCGGCGGTCGCGGAGCGCAGCACCTCGGTCATGGGGACCGGGTTGCTCCACTGCCGGCGGGAGACGGCGCCGCCGAGCACGGCAAGGTTCTCTGCGTGGCGCCGGATGCGGGTGGCGAGGTGGTCGATGTGGAAGAGCCCCTTGAGCAGGTCGGGGTCCTCGATGTCGTTCTCCAGCTCGTCCAGAAGGGAGATCTCGCGGTGCACGAGCGACTGCAGGCGCCGCGCCAGGTTCAGGAACACCTCGAGCTTCTGTTCGCTGTCCGCGCGGCTGGAGAGCTGCGCCGCCTGGACGACCGCGGCGACGGCGCCGTCATGGGCGCGCGCCAGCTCCGCCGCGAGCTGTTCGAACTCGTCGGCGTCGGCGGCGGGTGTGCCGCGCGGCGCTCGGACGGCCGGTGTCTCGCCGCGGCGCAGCGCCTCCACGAGGGCGCGCAGTTCGGACTCGTCGCGGGCGCTGTGGCGGCGCAGCGCGTCGAGCCGGCCGGTCACGGACCGGGCGGTGCGCTCGGCGGCCACGGCGGCGATCACTATGCCCGCCACGGTGACGCCGAGGGCGCCCGCGAGCACGGCCCAGAGCGCGAGGGTGGGGCGTGCGCCGGTGGTGCGGATCGTGAAGAGTACGGCGGCGCAGGCGCCCAGGGCCACCGCCAGGGGCGGCAGGACCGCAAGACGCCGCAGCTGAGGCCGTATCCGGATCTCGGGATGCGGGAGGACCGCGCGTGCGGCCGGCCGCCCGTGCCGCCCGCCCGCACGGCGGTCTTCGTGCGCGGCGGGTGCGCGAAGGTGAGACATCGGCGTCCTCGTCCTGGGTGCGTCGGGGGCGTGGGGGCTCCCGCGGGTCTGCGCGGCTCGCACGCGCCATCGCGGCGCCGGTCGAGAGAGCCGAGGTTTCGGCCCTGCGTCGCCCGACGGACACTCAGAGTAGTCGCCCTTGAGGCATGTGCGGTGGGCTGTTGACAAAGTCCTCCGGAGAGCTTCCCGCTCCGGTATGACGTGTCGTACGACAGACCGATAACCGTCTCGAAAATGCGCACCCGCCCGCCATCGAAGCGATCAGAGCTGGTCAAGAGTGGTCGCCCGCGAAAGACGACCCGTGGACGGCTTGCCCGCGCCTCAGCCCTGGAGCCGTTCGAACGCCGATCCGGCCGATCGAAAAGCCGGCCCCCGGACATGCCGCCTCGCCCCCCGGCACCGTGACCGCTCCGCCGGAACGGTCACGTGGCGTGTCGACGCCGCCCCGCGCGTCGGCCGGCCGGTCACCGAATGGCCGGGGATCGCCCTGGCCCCCCGATGGGCGACTGCGTACGATGCGAGCGCTCCCGGCCTTCACAGCGCACTCATGGTTTCTCCACAAGCCGGGAGTCCCCGCGGTTGCGCTTAACGCGTTCATGACCATCCGCGCGGGTGTCCACCCCCCACCCGAACGAAGGAGAACCATGGCCGGCGGACTGCTTCTGGGCGGCGCGATCGCCGCTCTGCTCACCAGTACGATTCCCGCGCAACACAGCTCGCCCGTCTTCACCGACCCGCCCCCGGACAAGATCGTCATCGACGTCGCCACGGTCAACGGCTCCGGCTGCCCCCAAGGCACCACCGCCGTCGCCGTCTCGGAGGACAACACCGCCTTCACGGTGACCTACAGCGACTACCTCGCCGAGGCCGGCGGGAACTCCGACCCCACCGCGTTCCGCAAGAACTGCCAGCTCAACCTGGTCGTTCACGTCCCCCAGGGCTTCACCTACGCCGTCGCCAGTGCCGACTACCGCGGCTTCGCCTCGCTCCAGCAGGGTGCGAGCGGCACCCAGCGCGCCTCGTACTACTTCCAGGGTTCCTCGAACACGGCCTACCGCAGCCACCCCTTCAACGGCCCCTACAACGACAACTGGCAGGCCACCGACAGCACGGACTGGGGCCAGCTCGTCTGGGCGCCCTGCGGGGTCCAGCGCAACTTCAACATCAACACCGAACTGCGCGTCTCCCCGGGCACGTCCGCGCCCGGCAAGGTCAGCTTCATGACCATGGACTCCACCGATGGGGACATCAACACCGTCTACCACCTGGCCTGGAAGGAGTGTCCGCGCTCGTGAAGCAGGCCGGCGGGCGGGATGAACGCAGCGCCGCCCGCCCGCCGGCGTCACCGTGACCGTGGGCCACAGCACCCGGGGAGCGCTGTCAGTGGCGGGTGGCAGCATCGGGCTCATGACGGATACCACGGCATTCGACTGGCGGTCCTTCCTGCTCCGGTGGAGCGGGGAGTGGGCCGATTCCCTGCCTGACGACGAGACCCGGAGCGAGGACGACGAAGCCGCCCGCCAGGCGCGTTGGCTTGGCTTACCGCCCGCGTCCGAGGAACGGATCTCAGCCATGGAGGAGCGCCTCGGCCGCCGGATGCCCCCGTCGTACCGGGAATTCCTCAAGGTGAGCAACGGGTGGCGGCACGCGGGCGGTTTCGTGTGGCTGCTGGCCGGGACCGAGGACGCCCGCTGGCACGACAACGACTCCGGACTCGCGGACACGTTCGAGGAGTACCTGGACGAGGACGCGGGGCCCGAGGAGCGGCGGGAGGCGGACATCTGGCGGCGCGGGCTGCAGCTCGACGTCGAGTCCGATATCACCCACGTCCTCATGGACCCCGAGGACGTGGACGAGGACGGCGAGTGGGCCGTCTACACATGGGCGAGTTGGCGGGCCGCGCCACCCGAACGGCACGCGAGCTTCCTCGAGTTCATGCGGGACATGTTCCGGGAGTTCCACAGTCTGCGGGCGCACCGGAGCGACGCGGAGCCGGTGTTCGCCAACGACACGACGCGCGCACTGGACGCCCAGGTGGAGGAGGCCCGGCTGGAGGCGCTGCGCGGCGGCTGGGAGCGGGCCGGTAAGGCGCTGGACGAGGCGAAGGAGTACGGCAGACCGCGGGCCGCCGGGCTGCGGGACCAGATACGCCGCCTGCTCGGACAGACCTACATGGTGTACTTCGACGGCCTGGTGACGGATCCGCGGTACGCACCCGACCTGCTGCCGCCGCTGGTCGCCGAGCACGCCGCGCACTCCTACCGTGACGACTCCACGCTGATGTTCCATCTGGGGGGCGCCGACGACGACGTGGTGTCACTGGCGTACGCGACGCTGGACCAGGTGCGGAACGGCACGTACCGGTACACGGCGGCCGGCCCCTTCGGCGAGGCGGTCGAGCGGGCGCGGGAGCTGGCGCGGTGGGGGGACACCGACGGGGCGTGGCGGACACTGACAGGTGCTCTGCCCCTCTGGGAGCCGCTGGGACCCGATCACCTGGCGCCGCTGGGGTGGGTGGCCTACCCCCTGCTCGGGCCGCTGCTGACCCCCGAGCGGGGCCGCGAGCTGCTGTCCACGCCACGGGGCGGGCAGGCGGGTGAGACACCGAGGCCGACGGCCGGACTCGACCCGGACGGCCTGGCGTGGCTCGCGGAGCCGGACCCGGGCAACAACCGCACGTCCTACCGGTTCGTCCTGGTGGAGGGGCTGGAGCCGCAGGAGCTGCCCGGTCGTCTCGCGGACGGGGACGGCACCGTGCTGAACGAACCCATGACCTCCTGGGAGGCACGCCACAGACCGCTGCGCAACCAGGGGGAGTTCTCGTCCTACGACGACAGGGCTCTCATGGCGGTCGGCCGGGCCGGCACCGGCTGGAGCTTCGCCTTCGACGGCGACCCCGTCCCGTTCGGCCGGCAGCGGTTCGTCTCCCCGGCCGCGGCCGCCGGCGAGGGCACCCGCGCGGTGGTGGTGTGGAGCGGCCTGAGGACGTGGCACGGGCAGCCGTTCTTCCACCTTTCGGTGGCGCGAGACGGTGCCGAGCAGTACGCATTCACGTACGCGGACGGAGAGGTCCGGCAGAGCGGGGAGATACCGCGGGCGCTGGATCCGAGCCGGTTCTTCGGTGACCTTCGGGACGGCGCCGAGACGGAACGGCTGCTGCTGGAAGCGGTGGCCGGGGAGTTCGGTGCCTCTCTTCCGCGTCACGCGATCGTGAAGGGGCGGCTGCACACGTTCACCAGCCGTTCCTGGACACGGCCGCCTAGGGACGGCGAGACGTACGCGGTGATCCGCATCCACCGGGGAGCCCCACGCCCGGCGGGCGGCGAGCGGGCGGAGGACGACGGGCCGGGGAGCACAGCGTGAGCCGAAACCCGCGGAATTGACGGAACATCACGGTCGGCAGGCGGTATTCCCGCCGGCGTCGTAGTGCCCGGTGCCACCAACATGAGAGTCCACAAGAGACAGGAACCCCGGCCGACGCACGGCCGGGGTTCCTCGAGGCGGTGAGAATCGGTCAGGAGGTGCGGTGGCGCATGCCGTGAACCGCTCGTCCACACGCCGGCGGACCGCACCACATCGCGATCACCGTGGGGCGCGCAGGTCAGTGCTGCAGAGTGAGGACACCCGGTCGCCAGGGCAGTTGGTCGTAGGGGCCGGTCGCGGTGGGCGACTTGCCCTGGTAGAGGAACTGGAGATTGCAGGGGTCGATGGTCATGGTCTGGTCGGGGTTGTTGCGGACCAGGTCACCGTGGCTGATGTCGTTGGTCCAGGTGGCACCGCTGTTGGCCTTGCCGGCGAAGGGGTTGCTCTCGGTGGCGGCCTGCGGGGTCCATGAACCGTTCAGGCTGGTGGCGGTGAACGAGCGGAAGTAGCGCTGCTCATTCGCACCCCGCGCCTCGACGATCATGAGGTACTGGTTCCGGCCCTGGACCTTGTAGACCTGCGGCGCCTCGAACAGGTTTTTGGTCGTGTCGCTCATGACCGTCGTGTACGACGAGCCGAAGTTGCCGGGGAAGTTCCCGATCGGCATGCTCGCCCGGTAGATGCTGCCGTTGTCACCGGCGAAGAACAGGTACATGTTCTGGCCGTCGGCGATCAGGGTCTGGTCGATCGGGGCGGAGCCGGGGATGCTGCCGGTGAACAGCGGCTGCGGCGCGGACCAGCCATTGGGGTTGGTGGGGTCGCTCGACGTGCGGTAGACGAAGGGCGACGCACCCCACTGGGACGCCAGGACCCAGATGTTCTTGGGCGCGAAGTAGAACAGCGTGGGCGCCACCGCGGACTGGCTCATCCCGGTCTGGCCGGCCGACGCCATGTCCGACCAGTTCGTGAAGGGCTTGAACATCATCGAGCCGTACGACGATCCCGACACGTTCGATCCGTAGACCAGGTGCTTGCCGTTGTACACCACGTTGGTGAAGTCCTTCAGCGAGACCCACCCGTTCGCCGGCTGAGCCAACGGACCCGTCGACGTCCACCGGTATGTCGACGGAAGCGAACACGTGCCCGGCGGCGGGGTCGGCGTCCCGGACAGGCCGGTCCACTTCTGGTTGCTGCCGCCGTTGCACGTCCAGATCTCCACCGCCGTGCCGTTGGCCGTACCGGCGCCCGTGACGTCCAGGCACAGCCCGGACTCCACGCCGACGACCGTACCGTCGGAGTTCACGCGCCACTGCTGGTTCGCGCCGCCGGTGCAGGTCCAGATCTGCACCCGGGTACCGGCCGCGGTGGCGTGACCCGGAACGTCCAGGCACTTGTTGCCGTACACGGTGAGCTGGTTGCTGTCCGTCGACGTCCACTGCTGGTTGGTCCCGCCCGAGCAGTCCCAGATCTGCAGGTAGGTGCCGTCGGTCTGGCCGGCGTTCGGCACATCGAGACACCGGCCGGAACCAATGCCCCGCAAGGCGCCGCCGGTGGCCGCCTGAGCCGGGTCGGCGACGAGCGTCGCCGCCAACGCGACCAGGGCCGCGACCGCGGCGGCGAGCACCATGGACAGATGGCTGCGGCTGAAACTTCGTCTGCGCATGGGGACCTCGTGATCCGTGAGTCAGCGGTTCCGGCCGGCCCCGTCAGAGGCCGTCCGGACTGTCGATGTGGTGCGGTGCACAGCGGCCCGTGGGCACCGGGCCGACCCCCCGTGGCCTCCCGCTCCCCCGAGACCCTCTGCAAGACCGGTGGTGCCCGGTGTCTTGGGCATCGAGCGTCACCGAGCCGGGTGGACGGATCGAGCCGACTCCTAGAGATTGTCGAGTGCATGACATTTTCACATCTGCATCGTGCGATGGTCTCCTTGCGGCTCGGCCGTTCCCGTGGGCGTGACCCGGAGGTGCCCTGCTGCGCGAGTGGAGCAGACCTTACGTGTTGCGTGTTCGCAATACCGAACAAGGGTCGAAGTGTCGAGCAGTCAGGATGATAGGGAACCGGTGAACGGCGTCAATACCCCCCGCAAGTGGATCTTGGTCCGTCGATGTCACTCGGACACGCGCGCCTGCACGGCGAGCGGAGGGCAACGGTGGGAACTCGGACACCCGTTCCCGGCCCTGCCGACGCTGCGGCCCGTCAACGAGCCGCAGCGCTGCCCTCGCTCAGCCTCCGACAGGGCTCCAAGGAGGTTCCTCCACACCTCCGCTCGCCCGCGGTCAGCCCTCGCCCACGAGGTCGAGATCGTCACGAGACGCCACCGGAGTGACCTCCGGAACGGGCCACTCGCGGTTCAGCGGCACGGACACATCGCGCCACCACGGGCGCGTGGGGAGGACTCCACCAGGTTCGAAGGGCTGGCCCGGAACGGGGACGGCGACCGCCTGTCCGACCGCGTCGGCCGCGGCCAGCGTCCACTCCCCCGGCTCCGCCCAGGGGTGCGGCGCCAGGTTGAACGTGGCCCAGTGGATCGGCAGCATCACCCCGTGCGGCTCGCCGCCCTGGAGGTCGAGGTGGGCGCGCATGCCTTCCTCGGGGGTCATGTGGATGTCCGGCCAGAAATCGGAGTACGCGCCGATCTGGATCATCGTGGCGTCGAACGGGCCGTGTGCCGCCCCGATGTCCTTGAAGCCCTGGAAGTAGCCGGTGTCGCCGCTGTGGTAGACGCGATGCTCGTCCCCCGCCACGGACCACGACGCCCACAGCGTGTGCTGCCCGTTGCGCAGGCCGCGGCCGCAGAAGTGGCGGGCCGGGGTGGCGGTCAGGGTGAGGCCGCCCACCTTCGTCGACTCGTGCCAGTCCAGTTCACGCAACCGGTCCGCGGACACGCCCCAGTGCTCGAGGTGGGCGCCGACTCCGAGCGGTATCGCGAACACGGTGTCCGTGCCGGCCAGGGCCTTGATGGTGGGCAGGTCGAGGTGGTCGTAGTGGTCGTGGGAGATGACGACGACATCGACCGGGCCGAGGGCGGCCAGGGGCACCGGCACCGGGTGCAGCCTCCGGGGCCCGGCGAAGTCGAACGGCGAGCAGCGCTGCCCCCACACCGGGTCGAAGAGCACCCGGTGCCCGTCGATCTCGGCGAGAACGCTGGAGTGCCCCGTCCACGTCAGCCGCAGCCCGCTCGCCGGGGGCTCGGCGAGGTCGGCGTACGTCGTCGGGTGCACGGGGATCGGACCGGCCGGGGCACGGCGGGCGCGGTCCTCCTTGCGGAAGTACATCTTCGCCAGTTCCACCGCGGAGCCCCCCGAGGGGCGGGTCCGGGTGCCCTCCGGGTTCACGAAGGCGCCGTCCGCGAAGTGCGGCGATCTGCGGATGCGCGCCAGGCGCTCCCCGCCGGGATCCGCGCCGAAGGCTGCGGGCCGCAGCGCGCGAAGCCCATGGCTCAGGGAACCGATACCGGTCACGGCACCTCCAGTGGAGTCAATGAGGCCCCTCATTATGGTCGGCCCGTCCGGCAGTCCGGCTGGCCGTGTCACGGTGCCATGTCCCCGGCCTCGCAGGACGTGACGCGTCACGCGGACCCTGAGCGACGTCCGTGCGCGTCGGTCCGCCGTGTCCGTGTGAGCACTCACCACGGGGAGCGGCGCACTGGAGGTGTCCCATGGCCCGTATCTCCCAACTCCCCGGCGGACCCCCTTGTTCCGCGCCATGGAGTCCAGTTCCGCGCCATGGACGTTCCCGGCCGCTCCTGCCAGGGACTTGAGACGTCCGTGGGCGGGTGTCCGGCGGGTCGGACGCGCGGTCGGGCCCGTCTGCACGGGCCAGGCGCTACTGAACCCCCGTTCAGTACAGTGTGCGTATGGCCTTCGACCGGGACACCCCCCTCATGACGCTCGTGTGGACCGATCACATCACCGGACGGAAGGGCTTCCTCGTCGTCGACCGGCTGGTGCGGGGCGTCGCCAGCGGCGGGCTGCGGATGCGGCCGGGCTGCACGCTCGAGGAGGTCGCCGGGCTGGCCCGCGGCATGACCATGAAGGAGGCGCTGCACTACAACCCCGAGGGCCGGTACGTCCCCCTCGGCGGGGCCAAGGGCGGCATCGACTGCGATCCCCGGGCCCCGGAGGCGTACGGCGTTCTGGTGCGCTATCTGCGCGCCATGAAGCCGTACATCGAGAGCATGTGGACCACCGGCGAGGACCTGGGCCTCACCCAGGAGCTGGTCGACCGGGCGGCAGCCGAGGCGGGACTGGTGTCGTCCGTGCAGGCCCTGTACCCGCTGCTCGAGGACGAGGCGGCGGCCCGCAAGCGGCTCGCGGACGCGTTCGCGGTCGAGGTGGACGGCATCGGGCTGGACGGGCTGGTCGGCGGATGCGGTGTCGCGGAGTCGGTCCTGACCGTGCTGGACCGGGCCGGGGTGCCGTACGCGGGGACCCGCGTGGCCGTGCAGGGATTCGGCACCATGGGCGGAGCCACGGCGCGGTTCCTCGACCGGGCGGGGGTGACCGTCGTCGCGGTCGCCGACATCCGGGGCACGATCGCCAACCCGGACGGTGTCGACGTGGAGGCGCTGCTGGGGGCGCGCGACGCGTACGGGACGGTGGACCGGGCCGCGCTGCGCCCCGCCGACCGCGAGCTGCCGGGCAACGCCTGGCTGTGGGCGGACGCCGAGGTGCTGGTGCCGGCGGCGGTCTCGTACGCCGTCGACACCGCCAACCAGGCCCGGATCCGCGCCCGGTGGATCGTGGAGGCGGCCAACATGCCGGTGCTGCCCGCGGCGGAGGCGATGCTCGCCGCGCGCGGGGTGACCGTGCTGCCGGACGTGGTGGTCAACTCGGGGACGAACGCCTGGTGGTGGTGGACGCTGTTCGGCGACATAGGGCCCGACGCGGACGAGGCGTTCGCGTACACGCGGCGTTCGATGCGCGAGCTGGTCGGGCGGATGCTGGACCGGGCGGAGGCCGACGGGACGAGCCCGCGGGCGGCCGCGCACGCCCTGGTGGCCGACCGGCTGCCGGTGATCGCCGAACGGTTCGGGTGGTACCGGTGACATAGGGTGGCCGCGTGACGAGGGTGCGGTTGAGCGTCGCTCAGCGGCGCGAGGAGCTGCTCAGGGCCGCCGTCGAACAGATCGAGGCGCGGGGCGTGGCGGCCGTGCGCGTCGCGGACGTCGCCGCGGCCCTCGGAGTGAGCAACGCGCTGGTGCTGTACCACTTCTCGACGAAGGAGAAGCTGGTCGCGGAGGCCTTCGCGTACGCCGCCGAGGACGATCTGGCACAGCTGCGCAGGCTGCTCGGCCGCCGTACGTCGGCGCTGCGCCGGCTGCGGGCCGCGGTGCGCTGGTACGCGCCGACGGGGTCGGCCAAGGGCTGGCGGCTGTGGATCGACGGCTGGGCGGCGGCGTTGCGCGAGCCGGCGCTGCGGGAGGTCGCCCAGGACCTGGACCGGCAGTGGAAGGCCGCGCTCACGGAGGTCGTGGCGGAGGGGGTGGCCGCGGGCGAGTTCCACTGCTGCGACCCCGCCGGCGCGGCGCTGCGCCTGACCGCGCTGCTCGACGGCCTCGCCGTGCAGATGACGGTGTACGAGGGCGCGGTGTCGCGGGTGCGGGCGCGGGAGTGGGTGGACGAGGCGCTGGCGCGTGAACTGGGCGTGGAGCCCGGGGCGTTGACGTCGGCGCCAGGTTGACGCCGATCGCCCCCGCCCGGGCGCAGGGGGTTCGCCCCCGCCGTCCTCGCCCTCCCCGTGCCCCAGGGGGCTGCGCCTCCCAGGCACCCGCTGACCGCCTTGCGGCCTCGTCCTCACACTCCCCCGGGCCCTTCCAGCAAGGGCCCCGTACGGGCTGAACGATGCCGGCCGGTGGAGACCCCTCGGCGCCTGAGGCGTTCCGGGAGAGGGGTCCGAGCGTCACACGGCCTGCGTGATCCGCATCCTGATGTCGTCGGGTGACACCGTGCCCTTCGCCACCACCCGGTCCCCCGACGACTCTCCGCGCAGCCGGCGTCCGATCCACGGCACCAGGTGCTCACGCGCCCAGTGGATGTCGTCGCGCCGTACTTCGAACGTGCCGCGCGGCGGCAGGGGCGGCCACGGCTGGTCCGGGTCGGCCGGCACCTCGAGGCCGAGAACCTGGCCCGCCCGCAGGGCGACCCGGGTGTGTCCCTCGGGCGAGAGGTGCAGACGGTCGTCGTCCCAGGCGCGCCGGTCCTGCACGGACTTGAGCGACCACAGGTCGAGGACCGGGCAGCCGTACCGGTCGGCGATGGCCCGCACATGACCGTTGTAGGTGGCGATCTTGCCGCGCAGATGCTTGAGCACCGGCACGCCCCGCGTGTCGAACCCGGTGGTCACCATCACCGTGCCCACGGCGGACGTGAGGGCGGCGACGGCTCGCTCGAACCGCTCGGCGACCTCGTCCGGGTCGGTGCCCGGCCGGATGATGTCGTTGCCGCCCGCACAGAACGAGACCAGGTCCGGGGCCAGTTCGAGGGCCTTCGGGACCTGGTCCGCGACGATCTGGTCGAGCAGTTTGCCGCGCACGGCGAGGTTCGTGTACCGGAAGTCGCCCTCGGGACGCCGGTCGGCGAGGAGAACCGCGAACCGGTCGGCCCAGCCGACGAACTGCCCGTCGGGCCCCGGGTCGCCGACACCCTCGGTGAAGCTGTCCCCCACCGCCACGTACGACCCGATCACTGATCTGTTGTCATTCTTCGAATCGTCTGCCACATCGGTCCATGATTCACCTTGGGATGTGAGCTACGCGACCGTAGGCAGGGGTTGACGGACGGTGAGATAAACCACTCGCCGCATGTGCGTCGATCAGGAATAGGCCTCTGAGCTGCGGTGTTGGGCGAGCCGCCCGGCGCCTTCCCCGATCACGTGCGGCGCAGCCGGACGACCGTCGCGTCGAAGTCACCGCGCAGCGCCGGCCGCAGCCCGTGGTGCAGCAGGACCGCGCCCCGGTGCAGCTCGCCCGTCTCCCGGCATTCGTACGTCGCCGCCGGGTCGAGTCCGCGCAGCCGCAGCGGGGCGACCGGCTCGCCGTAGTGCTGGGCCTGGAGCCAGGCGAGGACCACGGTCTCGTCGCCGAGCACGTACTGCACCGCGCTGAGCCCGCCCGTCGGCGGTCGCAGCCGGTAGAGGTCGCCGCGCTGGACCACGGGCCGGATCTCCTTGTAGAGGGTGACCCAGTCCCGGGCCTCGGCCAGTTCCTCCTCCGTCCACTGGGCGAGGTCGCCGCCCACGCCCAGCACCCCGGCCATGGCGCTCACGAACCGGAAGCGCAGGCTGCTGACGCGCCCGTTGAGCTGGGTGTTGGGGCTGTCGGTGACCCAGGCGGCCATGACCCGCGCCGGGTGGATCTGGCTGAAGCCGTGCTGGATGGCGAGGCGGTCGAGCGGGTCGGTGTTGTCGGAGGTCCACACCTGGTCCGTACGGCTCATGACGCCCAGGTCGACACGTCCGCCGCCGCCCGAGCAGGACTCGAAGGCGACATGGGGGTGTGCGGCACGCAGGCGGTCCAGCAGGGTGTAGAAGGCGCGCACATGGTCGACCCACAGTCGCTGCGGGTAGGGCTCGCCGGGCCAGCCGGCGTCGGTGAAGCAGCGGTTGAAGTCCCACTTCACGTAGTCGACCGGGGCGTCGGAGAGCAGGGCGTCGAGCTGCTCCCAGAGGTACTCCTGGACGTCCTCGCGGGCGAGGTTGAGGACGAGCTGGTTGCGGAACTCCGTCCGCCTGCGTCCCGGCTGGTACTGCACCCAGTCGGGGTGGGCGCGGTAGAGGTCGCTGTCGGGGTTGACCATCTCGGGCTCGACCCAGATGCCGAACTGCATCCCGAGGGCGTGCACATAGTCGGCCAGCGGCTTGAGGCCGGAGGGGAAGCGGTCCGGGTTGGGCCGCCAGTCGCCGAGTCCGGCGCGGTCGCTGGTACGGGCACCGAACCAGCCGTCGTCGACCACGAACAGCTCGACCCCTATCGCCGCCGCCCGCCGCGCCAGCGCGCCCTGCTGCTCCTCGGAGATGTCGAACTCGGTCGCCTCCCAGGAGTTGTAGAGCACGGGGCGGTCCTGGTCCGCGTCCGGGACGACGTACGCGCGCTGGTAGGCGTGCCAGGCGCGGCTCGCGCCGCCGAAGCCTTCGCCGCTCCACAGTCCCGCGAAGACGGGGGTGGTGTACGTCTCCCCCGGCGCCAGGAGCAGCAGGCCCGAGTCGTCGTACCCGGCGCCGCCGGTGATCTGCACCCGGGCGTCCGGGAGCTGGGCCACGGCGATCCGCCAGATGCCCGACCAGGCGAGCGCGCAGCCGTAGACCTCGCCGCGCTCCTCGGTGGCGTCCGTGTCCAGTGCGACCCACGGCAGGTGCTGGTGGCCGGTGTGGCCGCGGCGGCTGCCGATGACCTTCTCGCCGTAGGTGAGGCCGGACCGCACCAGCCGGGACTCGGCCGCCCAGCGGCCGTGCAACTGGGAGAGGTGCCAGCCGTCGCGCTCGGGCAGGGTCCAGGTGGCGGAGTCGGCGCGCAGGAGCTCGACGGGGGCGGAGCCGTCGTTGACCGCCGTCACCCAGCGCTCTACGACATCGCCGCGCATCCGGTAGTGGAGGGTGATCCGGAGTCCGGTGTCGGTGAATCGCAGCCGCAGCTCGTCGCCGTCGGCCTCGTACGCCTCGAACGCCCACTCGGTGCCGCGGCGCTCCTCGGTGCGCACGGACAGGGCGGGGCGCACGAAGCGGGGGCCGCCCTCGACCGGGTACTCCTCACGGCCGTCGAGCGGAGCCTCGAAGGGCCGGTACCGCGGTGCGGGCAGGGCCGCGAGCGCCTCGGCGTCGGCGAGGGCGATCCGCGGGCCCCAGTGCAGGTGGACCGGCGTGTCGTCCTCGGTGAGCCGCAGGGCGTAACTGCTCGTGGGCCCGGACAGCAGCCAGGTGCGGCCGTCCTCGGCGGTCTCCAGCATCACATGCCCCCACATATTCGAACAGGTGCGATCAGGTACGGACATCATGGGGTGTGGAGTGCCTCGCGGGCAACGGTCTCCGATCGCTCGTGCGGTGCACTGCCGCGGCGGACCGCCTGTTCACACCGTGCCGTATCGTCGAGGCGCGGCCCGTCGGCGAGCAGCGCCGGCGGACGGATGGGAGGAGCCCTCGTGACGCAGCAGGTCCCGTCTACCGAGCCCGAGCTGACCGGCGTACGCAACTTCCGGGACGTGGGTGGTCTGCCGACCGTGGACGGGCGGCGGGTGCGGAGCGGAGTGCTCTTCCGCAGCGGACATCTCGCCCACGCTACGGAGCAGGACGCGGCCTTCCTCACCTCCCTGGGCCTGCACACGATCTTCGACTTCCGCAACGCGGCGGACAAGAAGCTGGAGGGCCCGGACGTCGAGTTGCCGGGCGTGCGGAACGTCAACCTGCCGCTGACCGACCCGGCGCACGGCGCGGAGTTCTGGAAGATGGTCCGCGACGGGGACCTGGAGCAGCTCCGTGAGCTCCTCGCCGACGGCAAGGCGGAGCGCCGGATGATCCTGTCGTACCGCACGATCGTCAAGGAGCGCACGGCCGAGCACTCCCAGGTCCTGCACGCGCTGGCCGAGGACAGTGTGCCCGCGCTGATGCACTGCGCCGCGGGCAAGGACCGCGCGGGACTGTCGATCGCGGTGACGCTCCTCGCCCTCGGGGTCGAGCGTGAGGCGATCGTCGCCGACTACCTGGAGTCGAACGCGAAGCACCGCCGGTACAAGGTGTACCGCAACGGTTCGTCGGCCGACGCCTACTCCCCCGAGGTGATGGAGCTCCTCAGCCCGCTCTTCGAGGCGCGTGCCGAGTATCTGGCGGCAGCGCTGGAGACCGTCGAGGAGACATGGGGCGATGCCGACGCCTATCTGGAGAAGGGGCTGCGGATCACGCCCGCGGTGCGGGAGCGGCTGCGCGACCGGTTGCTGGACTGACTTGCCGTCCGGGGTGGGCGCTCACTTCGCGCCCACCTGGAACAGCAGGTAGATGAAGGCGGCGAACAGGTGGCCGACCGCGATGTAGACGATCAGCCGCACCCACAGGCCGCGCGGGAACTTCTCTTCCATGTCGGTCATGGCGTCTCTCCGGGGGTGGGACCGACGCACAGTGCGGCGGTCGGGCTCTGCAGCAGGGTGTGGACGAAGAGCAGCTCCGTGCCGTCGTGGTCGGCGGCGGCGAGGCGGTGCGGGGTCAGCGAGTCGAAGTGCGCGCTGTCGCCGGGGGCGAGGACGTGCGTGGTGTCGCCGAGGCGCAGCCGCAGCCGCCCCCTGAGGACGTACAGCCACTCCTCGCCCGGGTGGACGCGCACGATGTCGCCCTGGGTGCCGTGCGGGATGTGGACCCGCAGGGCCTGCATACCGCGTCCGGCCCCGCCCGCCTGCCAGTACGTCCAGCCGCCCGCCCGGGTGGGCTCCATGTCGGCGGCGCGCACGACGGCGTCCCGGTCGGCGACGGTCTCGCCGAGCAGTTCGGAGACGGTCGTACCGTAGATACGGGCGAGTGCCAGCAGCATCGGCAACGAGGGCTGACGCCGGCCGGTCTCCAGGCGGGACAGGTGCGCGGGCGAGAGCCCGGCGGCTCGGGCCGCGGCCTCCAGGGTGAGCCCGGCGCGGCGGCGCAGCGCACGGAGCTGCGGCGCGACGGCGGGCAGGTCCTCGGACGGCGCGTCCTCGGCCCCGGTGCCGGGGTCGGTCTCGGGAGAGCTCATGCCTCCATTGAGCCGGAGCTTTGCCTCAGCGGCAAATTTCTTGCCTGTGAGGCAAAAACTCCGGCTCGCGGAGGGTCAGCGCGGGGTCAGCGGTTCGCGACCGCCTGCTTGATCAGTGTCTTGCCGAAGTCCCACACCAGGCCGCCGCCGTGCGCGTCGTCCATCACCGCGGTGAAGGCGTCCATGAACCGGTCGACGTCCGCCTCACCGATGATCAGCGGCGGGATCAGCTTGATCACCTCCAGGTGGTCGCCGGAGACCTGGGTGAGGATCCGGTGGCGTTGTAGCAGCGGCACGACCACCATCTGCGCGAACAGGCCCTTGCGGGCGGCCTGGAGCATGGTCCACCGGCTGCGCAGCTTGAGCGAACTGGGCCGGCCGAACTCGATGCCGATCATCAGGCCCCGCCCGCGGATCTCACTGAGCATCTCGTACTTGTCGACGAGCTCGGTGAGCCGCGACTTCAACTGCTCCCCGACGGCCCGGGCGTTCGCGACGACCTGCTCGTTCTCCATCACGGACAGGACGGCGAGCCCGGCCGCCATCGCCTGCGCGTTGGACCCGAAACTCGCCGAGTGCACGAGGACCCGGTCCATGGACGAGTAGACCTTCTTGAAGATCCAGTCCTTGCCGAGGGTGGCGCCGACCGGGACATAGCCGCCGGAGAGGGCCTTGGCCACGCACACCAGGTCGGGTTCCACACCGTCCTCGTGCTGGTGGGCGTAGAAGTCGCCGGTGCGGCCGAGGCCGGTCTGCACCTCGTCCGCGATGAGCAGGGCCTTGTGCCGGTGCAGCAGCTCCTGCGCCGCGCGCAGATAACCGGGGGGTGTCTCGTGGACGCCCTTGCCCTGGATCGGCTCCACGATGAGAGCCGCCACGTCCCCCTTCTTCAGCTCCCGGGCCAGGGCGTCGAGGTCGCCGAGCGGGACGGCGGTGTCGGGCAGCAGCGGGGCGAAGCCGTCGCGGAAGCCGGATTCACCGTTGACGGAGAGGGACCCGGTGGTCAGCCCGTGGAAGGCGTGTGTGCAGTACAGGATCCTGGGCCGGCCGGTGGCGTACCGGGCGAACTTCAGTGCGGTCTCGACCGCCTCCGTTCCGCTGTTGCCGAAGAACACCCGGTCCAGGTGCGGGCTGTGGGCGAGCAGCTTCTCCGCCAGCAGGCCGGGCAGGGGCTGGCAGTCGAAGCGGGTGAGGTCGGCGAGCTGGGCGTCCAGCACGTCGTGCAGCGCCTTGCGGACCACGGGGTGGTGGCGGCCGAGGCCCATCACCCCGAACCCGGCGAGCATGTCCAGGTAGTCGTTGCCCTCCGCGTCCCAGAAGTGGGCGCCCTCGGCCCGCTCGTACACCTTGTCGAAGCCGATGGTGTGGAGCATCCGCGGGAGCTGGTGGTTGAGGTACTTGGCGTGCAGCTCGTAGCGCTCGGCCCCGCGTTCGGCCAGGAGCGCGCCGAGGTCGAACCCCTGTTGCCCGGTGGAGGTGGTCATTCCGCGTTCACTTTCTCCTTGGCCGGCACATCCTCGGACAGCACACCCTCGGACAGCACACCCTTGGGCGGCTCGCCCTTGGCTGCCAGGCAGGCGCTGATGCGGCCGGCGATCTCCACGGGCGTGAGGCCGATGTCGGCGAGCACCTCGCTGCGCTTGGCGTGCGCGAGGAACTGCTCGGGGATCCCGAACCTCCGCACCGGTACGTCGACGTCCGCGTCGCCGAGCGCGAGGGCGACCGCGGAGCCGACGCCGGCGGAGCGGCTGTTGTCCTCGACCACCGCGACGAGCCGGTGCTCGGCGGCCAGGCCCGGCAGGGAGGGGTCCACGGGCTTCACCCAGCGGGGGTCGACGACCGTGCATCCGATGCCGCGGGCCTGCAGCAGGTCGGCGGCCTGCAGGCAGACGGGCGCCATGACGCCGACGGCGACGAGCAGCACCTGCGGCGCCTCGTCGCGGTGCAGCACGTCCAGGCCGCCCACCCGGTCGACGGCCGGGATCGCCGGGCCCACCGACTCCTTCGGGAACCGGATCAGGGTCGGCGCGTCGTCGACCGCGACCGCCTCCCGGAGCTGGGCCCGCAACTGGTCGGCGTCGCGGGGCGCGGCGATCCTCAGGCCGGGCACGACCTGCAGGACGGACATGTCCCACATGCCGTTGTGCGACGGCCCGTCGACGCCCGTGACCCCCGCCCGGTCCAGGACGAAGGTGACGCCGCAGCGGTGCAGGGCGACGTCCATCAGGAGCTGGTCGAAGGCGCGGTTGAGGAAGGTCGCGTAGACGGCGACGACGGGGTGCAGCCCTCCGGTGGCGAGACCGGCCGCGGAGACCGCCGCGTGCTGCTCGGCTATGCCCACGTCCCACACCCGGTCGGGGAACCGCTCGGCGAACTTGCCGAGGCCCACCGGGTGCAGCATGGCCGCCGTGATCGCCACGACGTCCTCGCGCTCCTCGCCGATGCGGGCGATCTCGTCGCCGAAGACCGAGGTCCACGACGGGGCCTTGGGCGGTGCGAGGGGCTCGCAGGTGCGCGGGTCCATCACGCCGACGGTGTGGAAGTGGTCCTCCTCGTGGGCGAGGGCGGGCTCGTAGCCGCGGCCCTTCTCGGTGAGGCAGTGGATGAGGACCGGGCCGTGAAAGCGTTTGGCGCGGCGCAGCGCCGACTCGACGGCCCGGATGTCGTGTCCGTCGATGGGACCGACGTACTTCAGACCCAGGTCCTCGAAGAGGCCCTGCGGCGCGAACGCGTCCTTGAAGCCCTTCTTCGCGCCGTGCAGGGCCTCGTAGACGGTGGAGCCGATGACGGGGGTGCGCTGCAGCACCTCCTTGCCCCAGGCCAGCACCCTCTCGTAGCCGTCGGTGGTGCGCAGTGCGGCCAGGTGGTTGGCGAGGCCGCCGATGGTGGGCGCGTAGGAGCGCTCGTTGTCGTTGACGACGATGATCAGCGGGCGGTCCTTGGCGGCGGCGATGTTGTTGAGCGCCTCCCAGGCCATGCCGCCGGTGAGCGCGCCGTCGCCGATGACGGCGACGACGTGGCCCTTCTCCCCCTGGACCTGGCGGGCCTTGGCGAGCCCGTCGGCCCAGCCGAGCGCGGTGGACGCGTGGCTGTTCTCGATGATGTCGTGCTCGGACTCCTCACGCGACGGATACCCGGACAGACCGCCCTTGCCGCGCAGCTTCGAGAAGTCCTGACGTCCTGTCAGAATCTTGTGCACATAGCTCTGATGGCCGGTGTCCCACAGAATGCGGTCGACCGGCGACTCGAAGGCCCGGTGGAGCGCGATGGACAGTTCCACCACCCCCAGATTGGGCCCCAGGTGACCGCCGGTCCTGGCGACCGCATGGATCAGGAACTCCCTGATCTCCTCGGCCAGTCGACTGAGTTCTGCCTCGGACAGCGCCTTCAGGTCGCGTGGTCCCCGGATGTTCTCCAGTATGGTCACGCCGGGCCCCCTCTCGGTCCGTGCTGTTCAACTCACGGTGACGGCCGGCGCTCCCGGCGCGACGCCGTCCTTCTCCATCCGCTCGGCGATCCTCATCGCCTCCTCGATGAGGGTCTCCACGATCTTCGACTCGGGCACGGTCTTGACGACCTCGCCCTTGACGAAGATCTGGCCCTTGCCGTTGCCGGAGGCGACGCCGAGGTCGGCCTCCCGTGCCTCCCCGGGGCCGTTGACCACACAGCCCATGACCGCGACCCGCAGCGGCACCTCCATTCCCTCGAGGCCGGCGGTGACTTCGTCCGCCAGCTTGTAGACGTCGACCTGGGCGCGCCCGCACGACGGGCAGGAGACGATCTCCAGGCGCCGCTGCTTGAGGCCCAGGGACTGAAGGATCTGGATGCCGACCTTGACCTCCTCGGCGGGGGGCGCCGACAGCGACACCCGGATCGTGTCGCCGATGCCCTGGGAGAGCAGCGCGCCGAACGCCACCGCCGACTTGATCGTGCCCTGGAAGGCGGGACCGGCCTCCGTCACGCCGAGGTGCAGCGGGTAGTCGCACTGGGCGGCGAGCTGCCGGTAGGCCTCGATCATCACGACCGGGTCGTTGTGCTTGACCGAGATCTTGATGTCCCGGAAGTCGTGCTCCTCGAAGAGGGACGCCTCCCACAGGGCGGACTCCACGAGCGCCTCCGGGGTCGCCTTGCCGTACTTCTTCAGCAGCCGCTTGTCCAGAGAACCCGCGTTCACCCCGATCCGGATCGGGGTGCCGTGGTCCTTGGCGGCCTTGGCGATCTCCTTGACCTTGTCGTCGAACTGCTTGATGTTGCCCGGGTTGACGCGAACGGCCGCGCAGCCGGCCTCGATCGCGGCGAACACGTACTTCGGCTGGAAGTGGATGTCCGCGATCACCGGGATCTGCGACTTGCGCGCGATCGTCGGCAGGGCGTCCGCGTCGTCCTGCGTGGGGCACGCCACGCGGACGATCTGGCAGCCGGACGCGGTCAGCTCCGCGATCTGCTGCAGGGTGGCGCCGATGTCCGACGTACGGGTCGTCGTCATCGACTGCACGGACACCGGGGCCCCGCCCCCGACCGCCACCGGCCCGACATGGATCTGCCGCGACATGCGCCGCTCGGCGATCGGCCGGGCCGGTACCTCGGGGACGCCCAGAGGAACGGCGGTCATCTCGTCACCCGTTGTTCTGCTGGACGGTCTCGCGCATCGCCCGCAGGGACTCCTTGAGGGAGCCCATGGTGGCGAGGACGGCGGTCGGCTCGTAGCCGCAGTGCGCCATGCAGTTGGCGCAGCGCGGGTCCTTGCCGCGGCCGTACTTGTCCCAGTCGGTCTTCTCGATCAGCTCACGGTACGTCGGCACGTACCCGTCGCTCATCAGGTAGCAGGGCCGCTGCCAGCCGAAGAGCGAGTAGTTCGGGATCGCCCACGCCGTGCACGGGAAGTCGACCTTGCCCTCGAGGAAGTCGAGGAACAGCGGCGAGTGGTTGAGCCGCCAGCGGCGGCGGTTGCCGCCCGCGAACGCCTTCTTGAACAGCTCACGGGTCTGCTCGACGCCGAGGAAGTGCTCCTGGTCGGGCGCCTTCTCGTAGGCGTAGGCGGGCGAGATCATCATCTCGTCCACCTTCAGGTCGTCATTGAGGTAGTTGAGGACCTCGATGACGGTCTGCGGGGTGTCGGTGTTGAAGAAGGTCGAGTTGGTGGTGACCCGGAAGCCGCGCCGCTTGGCCTCCTTGATGGCCTCCACCGCCTCGTCGAACACGCCCTCCTTCGCCACGGACTCGTCGTGCCGCTCGCGCAGACCGTCGATGTGCACGGCGAAGGCGAAGTACGGGGACGGGGTGAACTTGTCCATCTTCTTGCGCAGCAGCATGGCGTTGGTGCACAGGAAGACGTACTTCTTGCGCGCCACCAACTGCCGTACGATCTCGTCGATCTGCGGGTGCATCAGCGGCTCGCCGCCCGCGATCGACACCATCGGCGCACCGGACTCCAGCACCGCTCCCACGGCCTGCGCCACCGGCATGCGCTGCTTGAGCACTCCCGCCGGGTGCTGGATCTTGCCGCAGCCCTCGCACTTCAGGTTGCAGGCGTAAAGCGGTTCCAGCTCCACGATGAGCGGAAACTTGTCCCGCCTGCGCAGCTTCTGTTCGAAGAGATAGGTCGCCACCTTGATGGACTGGCGCAGCGGCATGGCCATCTGGCTCACCTCCTGGGGAGCAGCAAAGATCGGTGCCATTCAAAGAAAACAGGCAGTACGGCACGAAGAACACGGAAAGCTGATATTCCACCGCGAACGGTGCCGATGCGGACGAGTTCATGTTCTGGAGCGTCCACGACCACCCGGACGGCCGCAACCGGGCGGGCGCCCGTGCGGACGGCGCTCAGGAGCGTGGCCGCGGACTCCATGTCGACCGCGATCGCGCCGGTCGCGAGCAGTTCCGAACGCTCCTGACCACGGACGACGTGGTCCGAGCCGGTGAGCGGTCCGGTGTGGACGGTGCGCCCCGGGACGGCGCGTGCGAGTTCCTTGACGAGCAGGTCGGTTCCCTCGCAGGGGGTGATGCCGCGCGGATCCCGGGTCTCCTCGGCGACGACCAGGTCACCGGGGTGCATCCCGGGCGCCAGTCCCGCGCAGAAGCCGGTGGCCACGACGGCCGCATGGGCGAACCCGGGGTCGCCGAGCGCCCGGGTGACCGACCGTTCGGCCGCCCGGGGTCCCATACCCGTACGGAGCAGTGTGACGGGCCCGTCGGCGCCGCTGTGTCCGCCGCTGCGCAGGGCGAGGTGCTCGATGCCGAGGGCGCAGGCGATCAGCAGCGGGGCCGGATCGGGCTTCTCGCTCATCAGCTCCCCTTGGCCTGGGCGAACGGCTCGCCGTGGACGTAGCGGCCGAGTGCGGTGAGCGGGAAGACCTGCCGGTAGAGGTGGTAGTTGATGGAGAAGTCCCAGGGGAAGCCGGTCCCGGTGAAGTACGGCTCGTCCCAGGAGCCGTCCTCCTTCTGGGTGTGGGCCAGGAACTCGATGCCGCGCTCGACGGTCTTGGACTCGCTCTCCCCCGCGGCCAGCAGCGCCAGCAGGGCCCACGCCGTCTGCGAGGCGGTGGAGGCGCCCCGGCCGCTCCACTGACGGACGTCCTTGTAGGAGCGCAGGTCCTCGCCCCAGCCGCCGTCGTCGTTCTGCACGCTCTCCAGCCAGGCGACGGCTCGGCGGATCGCCGGATGCGCGGCGGGGATCCCGGCGGCGACCAGGGCGGGCACCACCGATCCGGTGCCGTAGATGTAGTTGACGCCCCAGCGCCCGAACCAGGAGCCGTCCGGCTCCTGCTCGGCCAGCAGCCACTCGATGCCGCGGCGGGTGCGCGGGTCGTGGGCGAGGCCCTCGACCGCGAGCATCTCCACGACGTGCGCGGTGACGTCGGCGGACGGCGGGTCGATGACCTCGCCGAAGTCGCAGAACGGCAGCCGGTTCGGGAACGGGCTCGTGTTGTCGACGTCGAAGGCGCCCCAGGCGCCGTTCTTCGACTGCATGCCGAGGTTCCAGCGCACCCCGCGCCCGATGGCCTGCTCCATCCGCTCCGGGTCGTGGTGCTTCACCCGGCGCAGCGCGAGCACGACCTCGGCGGTGTCGTCGATGTCGGGGTAGTTGTCGTTGTGGAACTCGAACGCCCAGCCGCCCGGCGGCAGCCCGGGCCGGCGCACCGACCAGTCGCCGGGGCGGACGATCTGCTCGCCCAGCATCCAGTCGGCCGCCTTGACCAGCTGGGGGTGGTCGGCGGGCAGGCCCGCGTCGGCGAGCGCGATGGTGGCGAGGCAGGTGTCCCACACCGGGGACTGACAGGCCTCGATCATGCGGGCGCCGTCCTCGCGCCAGACGGCGAAACGGTCCAGCGACGCGATGCCCTCACGCATCACCGGGTGCTGGAGGTCGTAGCCGAGCAGGTGCAGGGCGATGACCGAGTACACCGCGGGCGGCTGGATCCCGCCCCAGCAGCCGTCGTTCTCCTGCCGCTCGATGATCCAGCGGGCGGCGCTGTTCATGGCGGCCCGGCGCAGCCGGCGCGGGGCGACCTTGCGGAACTGGTGCAGCGCCTTGTCGAGCCGTTGGAACACCCCGTCCCAGCTCGCCACCGGGGCGAGCCCTCTGACCGGGTTGGGGTCGTCCGGGTCGGTGTGCAGTTCGTCGAGCGGGAACGGCGCGGGCCGCACCGGGCGCTTGGCGGAGACGATGGTGAGCGGCACGATGGTCTGCCGTGCCCAGCAGCCGAAGTCGTAGATGTTCAGCGGCATCCACTTCGGGAACCAGATCAGCTCCGGCGGGAGTTCGGGCAGGTCCTCCCATTTCCACCAGCCGAACAGGGCGAGCCAGATCCGGGTGAAGACGCGGGCGGCGGCGATGCCGCCCTGCTCGCGGATCCAGGCGGAGGCCTTGGCCATGTGGGGTTCGTCCGGCGCGTCGCCGGCCAGGCGCAGGGCGACGTACGCCTCGATGGTGGTGGACAGTTCACCGGGCCCGCCGTAGAAGGTGGCCCAGGTGCCGTCGTCGCGCTGCTCACCACGGATGTAGAGGGCGGCGGCGTGGGTGGTCTTCTCGTCGCGGATACCGAGGAACTGGCGGAGCATGAGGTCCTCGGCGTCCATCGTGACGTTGGTCTCGAGGTCGCCCTTCCACCAGCCCTGGGCGTCCTGCCGCGCGAGCAGGAAGTCCGTCGCACGCCGCATGGCGCGCTCGGCGGCATCTCGAGTGCCGACCGTCCCGGCCGCCTCCGGGAGCGGTTCGCTGGTTTCGCTGGCCGCGGCAGCGCGGGGCGGCAGGGCCCCGGGGCTTCCGTCGGTCGTCGCTGTCATGGCTTCCCCTTCGTGCAGTCGTGCGAGTCGTGCTGCTGTGGGTCCGCCGTCGGCCGGTGCGCGTGCGCTCAGGGCACCGGCCGGCGACTACGCGATGCGTGTTCGACCGATAATGATCATCTCTTCCGTACGACGACGAAGTCGGCGAGCGCCGTGAACCGCGCCCGCACCTCCTGGGGCATCCGGACGGAGTCCAGCGCCTCGATGGCGATGGCGTGCTGGCGACGCGCCTCCTGGGCGGTCCACTCGCGGCCGCCCGCCTCTTCGATGAGCGCGGCGCGCACGGCGAACTCCTCCTCGGAGAAGTTCTCGAAGTCGCTGCTCTTGGCGTCCTCGGCGAGCAGCTCGCCGAGCCGCTCGGAGGCCGCTCCCCCGGCCGCCAGCGCGGCCACGACCGGCAGGGACTTCTTGCGCTGGCGCAGATCGCTCCAGGTCTGCTTGCCGGTGGCCTCCGGGTCGCCCCAGATGCCGAGGAGGTCGTCGACGGCCTGGAAGGCGAGGCCGAGGTGGTAGCCGTACTTCTCCAGCGTGTCGGCCGTGGCGTCGTCCGCACCGCCGAGCACGGCGCCGATGGAGGACGCGCAGGCGAGCAGGGCGCCGGTCTTGTTGCCCTCCATCTCCAGGCACTCGGCGACGGTGACCCGCTCGCGGTGTTCGTAGGAGATGTCCTGTGCCTGACCGTCGATCAGGGCGCGGGTGGCGTTGGTCAGCCGGCGGGTGGCACGGCCGGCCTCGACGGTGCCGAGTTCCAGCAGGATCTCGTTGGCCAGGGCGAAGAGGGCGTCGCCGACCAGGATGGCCTGCGCGGGGCCGTGCACCTTCCACACGGTGTCACGGTGGCGGCGCTGCTCGTCACCGTCCATCAGGTCGTCGTGCAGCAGCGAGAAGTTGTGCACCAGCTCGACCGCGACCGCGCCGGGCACGCCCACCTCGGGTGCCCGGCCCGCCGCCTCGGCGGAGAGCAGGGCCAGCGCCGGGCGTACGGCCTTGCCGCCGTCGCCGTCCGCGGGGTTGCCCGCGGCGTCGATCCAGCCGAAGTGGTAGGCGGCGACGGTGTCCATGGGCGGTGCCAGACGGTCGACGGCCGACCGAAGGACCGGGGTGGCCAGGGTACGGCCGCGCTCCAGGAGCGCGGACACGTCCACCGCGGTCCTCGGGGCGGCCGCTTCGGCCGGGGGCACTGTGGGCACCACAGTCTCTCCTCTTGTTGCGATGTCGGGGGTGCGGTGGCCTGTTCCCAGCGAGTCGACGCTCACGCCGCCTCCTCGAAGAGATCGGAGAGGTGGGCGCCGGACCGGCCCAGCGCGCCGAGTGCGGCGGCCGCCGCACTGATGCCGCTGCGGACCGCACTCTCCATGGTCGCGGGCCACCCGGTGGCGGTCCACGCTCCGGCCAGGCAGAGGCCGGGGGCCTTGGTGCGGGCGCCGGGCCTGAGGCGCCCGACGCCGGGGCCGGGGGCGAACGTCGCCGTGCGCTCCCGGGTCACGAAGAAGTCCCTCACCTCGGCGTCGCGGGTGGCGGGCAACAGCCGCCGCAGTTCCGGCAGATAGCGCTCGCGCAGGGCGGCGACCGGCGTGTCGATCTCGGCCTGGGCGGCCGACTGCGACAGCGCGAGGTACTGGCCCTCGCGCAGTCCTGAGGCCTCGGTGCGGTCGAAGACCCACTGGACCGGGGAGCCGAGGGCCGCGAAGAACGGGCGGCTGAGCACCTTGCGGTCGTAGACGACATGGATGTTGAGGATCGGCGCGGTGCCGATGTCCAGCAGCCGTTCGGGGGCGTCGAGGGCGCCGGGGGGCAGCAGATCGTGGGCCTCGCGCTGCGGTACGGCGAGGACGACGGCGTCCGTCTCGATGCGTTCGCCGGGAACCTGAACGCTCCAGAGCCCGTTTTCGTCAATGGAGATGGAGGTGACGCGTGTACGGACCTCGGTACGGACGCCCGCGGAGTCGAGCGCCTTGCGGGCCAGCCGGTCGTGCAGTTCGCCCAGCGGGACGCGTGCCCAGCCGATGTCGGCCGCGCCCGGGTCGGACAGCAGACCCGTTTTGAACACCATCGCGGCGAGCCCGAGCGACGCGTCGCCGGCCACCGCGTTGAGGGTGGCGACCCCGACCAGGTCCCACAGTGCCTCGACGGCACGCGCCGACTGGCCGTGCGCGGCCAGCCAGCTACCGAAGTCCTGCGCGTCGAGCGCGGGGTCCGCGAGGTCCAGTGCTCGGAGCGCCAGTGCGGCACGCCCCACTTTGGCGCGTTCGGCGAGCGAGAGATGCGGATAGGTGGCCAGGCTGCGCCCGAGATGCAGGGGTACGGGCAGGGCGTCGCGCCGTAGTCTGCCGAGCCGCCGCCCCGGTGCGGCGTTCGCGTCGAGAACGGGCACGTCGAGACGATCCTGCAGGGGCGCGAGCGCGGAGGCGTCGATGCGGTCGAGGAACCAGCGGTAGGCGGTGCAGCAGCGCAGGTAGACATGCTGGCCGTTGTCGACGGTCAGGTCCCCGCGGTGGAAGGAGAACGCGAGACCGCCGAGCCGCGGCCGTCCCTCCAGGAGGGTGACGCGCACTCCGGCGTCGGCGAGCGCCAGCGCGGCCGTGATGCCGGCCAGACCGCCGCCCACCACCACGGCGGACGTCTCGCGGGAGGACGGCACGCCACGGCGGCCCGACATGTCTCCGGCCGGGCCCTCCGCCTGGGTGCCGTCGCTCATCGTGCTTCCTCCCGTGCCGGTCCACCGTGGTGCTTGAACGATGCACGGCAGGCCGTCGCAGTCAGGGACGCCGCGCCGCACCGGAGGGTTGCCTGCCGCTTTTCGGAGGTGGCGGGGGACGGGACCGGGGTGTCCATCACACGCGCCTCCTGAGGGGCCGTCGGGACACGTTCCGCGCGTCGAGGCCCGACAGGCCGCGCACCGCCACGTACGCCTTCTCGCGCCCGGGCAGCGAGACCCGGCCGCGCAGCACGGCCTCCGGGTCCCGCTCGATGCGGTCGAGGAGCCGGCGGTAAATGCCCGCCATGGCGGCGACACAGGCGCCGCTGCGCCGGTCGAGCATGGGCAGCAGTCGGTAGCCCTCAGCGAAAAGGGCGCGGGCCCGACGCACTTCGAAGTGCACGAGGCCCGCGAAGTCGGAGCCCTCGGGTGGGGTCGGTCCGTGGAAACCGGCCGAGCAGCCGAACTTGGCGAGGTCGTCGGCGGGGAGGTAGACGCGCCCGCCCTCGGCGTCCTCGCGGATGTCCCTCAGGATGTTGGTGAGTTGCAGCGCAAGCCCGAGCGTGTCGGCATACTCCGGCGCGCGCTCGGCACCGCGCGCCCCCGGTTCCGTGCCGAACACGCCGAGCGAGAGCCGTCCGATGGCGCCGGCGACACAGCGGCAGTAGACCTTCAGGTCGTCCCAGGTCTCGTAGGTCTCGCCGCGCACGTCCATCAGGACGCCGTCGATGAGTTCGTCGAGGCCGCCGAGCGGGATCGGGAAGTGACCGGCGGCGTGGGCGAGGGCGACCGCGACCGGGTCGGTGTCGTCCTCGGCCACCGCCTCGTCGCGGATGCGGGCCAGCAGCGCGCGGGTCTCCTCCAGCCGTGCCGCCTTGACGTCGGTCGCCAGCGCGCCGTCGCCGATGTCGTCGACACGCCGGGAGAACGCGTAGAGCGCCGACATCGCGCGGCGCTTCGGCGTCGGCAGGAGCCTGATCCCGTAGGCGAAGTTACGGGCCTGCTGCCCGGTCACGGCCTCGCAGTAGCGGTACGCGGCGAGTACCGGTGGGGACACGTGTTCTTCCGACTCCACGGTCCGGATCACCCCTCTCCTCGCAGAGTCACGCCCACCTCGCGCAGCAACCGGAGCTTGCCGGGCCGGGGCGGGCCGGGAAGTACGTCGTAGTGGGCTGCGGCGATCGCGTGGATCGCCGCCCTTCCTCCCGCCACGAAGCCCGCGAGCAGCACCTTGAGCCTGCCGTGGACGCTACCCACCAGGGGGGCGCCTTCATTCAGGAGATCGCGGGCGCGTTCTGCTTCGTACGCGACCAGTGCGCGCACCGATGCGCCCGCTGTGGGCGTGGCGAGGTCCGCCTCCTGGACGTGGAAACGCTTCATGTCCGCGGCGGGCAGGTAGATGCGGTCGCGGCCGAGGTCCTCGGCGACGTCCTGGAGGTGTTCGACGATCTGCAGCGCCGTGCAGATCGCGTCGGAGCGGCGGACTCGCTCGGGGGTGGAGGTGCCGGTGACGGCCAGGACGAGTCGGCCGACCGGATTCGCGGACAGTTCGCAGTAGGCGAGGAGGTCGTCGTACGTCTCGTACCGCTTGACGAGCTGGTCCTGGCGGTTGGCGGCGATCAGGCCGAGGAACGGCTCGGGGGTGAGGCCGGCGCGCCGGACCGTGCGCTGCAGGCGGAGCAGAAGGGGATGGCGGGGTGTCGCGTCGAAGACCCGGCGCAGGTCCGCCTCGAAGGCGTCCAGGAGGACCAGGCGGTCCTCGGCCTCCTCGGGCGACACGCCGAGGAGACGGGCGTCGGCGCCGCCGGGTGCGAGATCGCCGTCACCGATGTCGTCGACCAGCCGGGCGAATCCGTAGACGGCCATGAGGTCGTCCCGCCACGCCTTGGGCAGGAAGAACGGCGCCACGGGGAAGTTCTCGTCCGCGGCCTTGTCGAGGGTGCCGCGCTCCGGGTCGCCGGTACGCGCCGTCCCGGCTTGCGTCACCGCTCGCCGCCCGGCGCGGAGACGGCACATGCCCCGCGGAGCTGGAGACTTTCCGTAGCCATTGCCGTCACATCTCCCGTTCTACACCGCCGACCCGATACATCCTCTTTCGGACACGCCGCCTGGCTGTCCGTGCAGCACGACAGGTGTGGGGGTGTATGGCATTATCGCCCCACTTGCCGTGAATCAGCACCGTTACAGCTTACGTTGTACAACGCAGCGAGCTTCGGCGGGGTGTCCTGCACATCACAACAACACACCGATTGGCGCCAAGATTCCCAAGCCAAGCCCGAGTTGACGTTTCCTTTGCAGACGCGGGGCCCCGCGGAATGGTCGCGACGGGGCCCGGGGCGGTGCGGATTACTTGCCCGTGAACTTCTCGTACTCCTTGAGCACCTCTTCTGTGGGACCGTCCATCCGGAGTTCGCCGCGCTCCAGCCACAGGACACGGTTGCAGGTGTCACGGATGGATTTGTTGTTGTGACTGACCAGAAACACCGTGCCCGCCTCCTTGCGCAGTTCCCGGATGCGCTCCTCGGACCGCTTCTGAAACGCGCGGTCGCCGGTGGCGAGGGCCTCGTCGATCATCAGGACGTCGTGGTCCTTGGCGGCGGCGATGGAGAAACGCAGCCGGGCGGCCATGCCGGAGGAGTAGGTGCGCATCGGCAGGGTGATGAAGTCGCCCTTGTCGTTGATGCCGGAGAAATCGACGATCTCCTGGTACCGGGCCTTGATCTGCTCCCGGGACATGCCCATCGCCAGGCCGCCCAGGATGACGTTGCGCTCGCCCGTCAGGTCGTTCATCAGGGCCGCGTTGACGCCGAGCAGCGAGGGCTGGCCGTCGGTGTAGACCTTGCCCTTCTCGGGGGGCAGCAGTCCGGCGATGGCGCGCAGCAGGGTGGACTTGCCGGATCCGTTGGAGCCGATCAGGCCGATGGCCTCCCCGCGGTAGGCGACGAACGACACACCCCGGACCGCGTGCACCGTACGGACCCCGCGCGCCGCGTCGTCCGAACCCCGCCTGAGGATGCGGCTGAGGGCGGCGGTCGCGCTGCCCCTGCCCGTCCTGGCGCCGTTGACGCGGTAGACGATGTGCAGTTCGTCCGCGATGACGGTGGGGACCCTCTCCCCGGTCTTCTGCTCAGCCACGGCCGTACCGCTCCTCCGCCTTCCAGAAGTACACGAACCCGCCGGCGAAGACGACGACGGCCCAGAACAGGGCGATGGCCCACACGTGCGGCGGGAGGTTGGCCGGGCCGTAGCCCTTGATGAGCGCGAAGCGCATCAGGTCCATGTAGACGGCTGCCGGGTTCGCCTGGAGCGCGCGGACGACCCATTCCGGGCGGCCGGCGAGCATGGTGTGGAGGGAGAACATGACGCCGGACGCGTACATCCAGGTGCGCAGGATGAACGGCATGAGCTGCGCGAGGTCCGGGGTCTTGGCACCCATCCGCGCAACGATCAGCGACAGACCGGTGTTGAAGAGGAACTGCAGCACCAGGACCGGGACGATCAGCAGCCAGGACGGCCTCGGGTAGCTGCCGAAGCCGATGGCGACCGCGAACAGCACGATCATCGAGAACAGGAGCTGCTGGAGCTGCTGCAGCGCGAACGAGATGGGCAGCGAGGCGCGCGGGAAGTGCAGGGCCCGCACGAGGCCCAGGTTCCCGGAGATCGCCCGGACACCCGCCATGATCGAGCTCTGCG
This sequence comes from Streptomyces sp. NPDC028331, assembly GCF_055565775.1. Taxonomy (NCBI): domain Bacteria; kingdom Bacillati; phylum Actinomycetota; class Actinomycetes; order Kitasatosporales; family Streptomycetaceae; genus Streptomyces; species Streptomyces sp. NPDC028331. The sequence goes on from NZ_JBVHTR010000015.1 coordinate 45,051, forward strand.
TGAAGGTGAACACGAACACGCCGGTCACCAGGAACGGGATGTACGTGCCGTGCGACATCCCCCGGCTGGCCTTCAGGATCAGCCCGAAGATGAAGTAGTACACGAGCGCGTTCAGCAGCGGGGTGGCGACCTGCCAGAGCTGACCGAGCTTGGCCTGGCTGTACTGGGCGGTGAGCTTCGCCTGGGAGAAGGCGAGGATGAAGTGACGCCGTCCCCACAGCTCGCGGACGTAGCGGACGAGTCCGGGCCGGGCACCGCTGACCGAGAGCCCGTACCTGGCGGCCAGCTCGGCCGGGCTCAGCCCCTCGTCGGGTGACGGATGGGCGGTCACCGCGATGCCCACGTCATGCTTTGTCTCACTCACAGGTTGGCGAACTCTCCGTTTTCGGGATGCGCGGACTGCCCGCGCGCGGACCGGAGCCGGGACGTGGGTCCCGCCCGCCGGCTTCCGAGTACCGAGCTTGTCAGATCACCGGGGGCCGGCCCAGTCGGGTAAGCAGCCAGACCGTACGCCACCGCATGGGGCGGCGGGGTCCGCACGGGGTCGTCCAGCCCTCGCGGAAGCCGCCGAACCAGGCTCTCAGAGCGGCGCGCGAGGGACGGCGCAACAGCGTCAGGAGCATCCAGACGCCGAGGTACACCGGGACCAGGACGGCGGGCAGGTTGCGGCGGGCGAGCCACACGCGGTTGCGGGCGACCATCCGGTGGTAGACCGCGTGGCGGGAGGGGGCGGTCGTGGGGTGGTACAGCACCATGTCCGACCGGTAGTCGATCATCCAGCCCGCGTCCAGGGCCCGCCAGGCCAGGTCGGTCTCCTCGTGGGCGTAGAAGAACTCGTCCGGCAGGCCGCCGACCTCGGCGAACACCTTCGTGCGGACGGCGTTGGCGCCGCCGAGGAAGGTGGTCACCCGCGAGGAGCGCATCGGGTCGGAGGCCCGCAGCCGGGGCACGTGGCGGCGCTGGGTCTCGCCGGTGTCGGGGTCGGCGATGCGGAAGCTGATGATGCCGAGCCTCGGGTCGGCGGCGAAGGCCTCACGGCACAGCTCGGCGGTGTCGGTGCGGGCGAGCAGGCCGTCGTCGTCGAGGAAGAGCAGGACGTCGACGTCGGAGCCGCCGGGGCCGAAGGCCTCGATGCCGACGTTGCGGCCGCCGGGGATGCCCAGGTTCTCGGGCAGCTCGACGGTGCGGACGCCGTCGGGGACGTCGGGGACCGGGGAGCCGTTGCCGACCACGACCACCTCGACCCGGTCGCCGTCCTGCTTGGCGACCGAGTCGAGGAGGGCGCGGAGCTCGGCCGGGCGGTTGCCCATGGTGATGATGACGGCCCCGACCTTCAGGGGGCCGCCCTCGGCGGCGCCCCCCTGGGTGGCGCCGCTCACTTCAGCCTGCTGGAGGCGAGGACGGACACGAGGTGCAGCACCGTCTGCAGGAGCGCGATGCCGGCCAGCACGGCGACGCCGAGCCGCTCGAAGAACAGGTCGCCCCGCACCGTGTCCACGATCGCCAGGACCAGGATCAGCAGGGACGCCTCGATGCCCAGGATCAGCCGGTGGAACTTGAGCGCGGCGGCCGCCTTGCGGGCCAGGGCCATGCCGGAGGAGCGCATCTCCGAGGCGGCCTCCTTCACCGGCGGCAGCCCGGCCTGGTGCCGGGCCACGCCGACCAGGTCGGTCTCGGCCTTGATCAGGACGGCCCCGAGCGCGGCCAGCGTCCCGAGGAAGGCCCACAGCCAGTCGATGCGGCCGCTGCCCCACAGGTCGGCGGCGCGCAGACCGAATCCGACGAGCACGGCGGCATCGGTGAGGTAGGCGCCGACGCGGTCCAGGTACACCCCGCCCAGCGAGTACTGCTTCTTCCAGCGCGCGATCTCGCCGTCGACGCAGTCCAGCAGCAGGTACAGCTGGACGCACAGCACGCCGAGCACGGCACCCGGGATCCCCGGCACGAGCAGTGCCGGGGCCGCGAGCACACCGAAGACGGTCATCAGGTACGTGAGCTGGTTGGGCGTGACCCTGGTGTTGACCAGGTAGCGGTCGACCCGCAGGGACACCTCTCGCATGTAGAGGCGTCCCATCCAGTGCTCACCGCTGCGCCGGTCCTTCACCCCTGCGGGGTGGACGACGGGCCGGAGTTCAGCTACCGATGGCCTTGACATAGTCGGCGTAGGTGTCCTTGATCTGTTCGGTCGTCAGGTCGAGGTGTTCGAGGATCGTGTAGCGGCCGGGCCGGGTCTGCGGGGCGTACTCCACGACCCGGACGAACTCGTCCACCGTGAAGCCGATCTCCTGCGGCAGCACGGGCAGCCCGTGCCGGCGCAGCACCTGGGCCATGAACGCCGACTCCTCGTGCGCCCCGCGCAGGTACATCGCGAAGGCGGCGCCCAGGCCGCACTGCTCGCCGTGGGCGGCCGCACGCTTGGGGAACAGCAGGTCGAATCCGTGGTTGATCTCGTGGCAGGCGCCGGAGGACGGGCGGGAGTCGCCCGACACGGACATGGCGATGCCGCTGAGGACCAGCGCCTCGGCGAGGACCTGGAGGAACTCGTTGTCGCCCACCCCGCCGGGGTGGCGCAGCACGGCCTCGCCGGCCTGCCGGGCCATGGCCGCGGCCAGGCCGTCGATCTTCTCGCCGTTGACACGGTTGGCCAGCTCCCAGTCCGCGACCGCGGAGATGTTGGAGATGGCGTCGCCGATACCGGAGCGCACGAAACGGACCGGAGCCTCGCGGATCACGTTGAGGTCGATGACGACCGCGATCGGGTTCGGCACACCGTACGAGCCGCGGCCCGCGTCGTTGTCGAGGGTGGCGACCGGGGAGCACAGGCCGTCGTGCGCGAGGTTCGTGGGCACGGCGACCAGGGGCAGGCCGACGCGCGCCGCGGCGAACTTGGCGCAGTCGATGATCTTGCCCCCGCCCAGGCCCACGAGCGCGTCGTAGTGGCCGGACTTCATCTCGCCGGCCAGGCGGACCGCGTCGTCCAGGGTGCCGCCGCCGACCTCGTACCAGGTGGCGCCGGGCAGGCTGGGGGACAGCCGCTCCCGCAGGCGGGCGCCGGAGCCGTCGCTGACCGCGACGGCGAGCTTGCCCGAGTGGGAGATGCGCTCGTCCGCCAGCACGCCCGCCAGGTCGTCGAGGGCACCCGGGCGGATGTCGACGACGACCGGCGAGGGAATGAGCCTCGTCAGTACCGGCACGCGATCTCCCGCCCCCGGGCCAGGTCGTCGTGGTTGTCGATCTCGACCCACGGGACGTCGCCGATCGGCGCCACGTCGATCTTGAAGCCTCGGTTGACGAGCTCCTGGTAGCCGTCCTCGTAGTAGAGCTGCGGGTCGCGCTCGAAGGTGGCCCTGAGCGCGTCGGCCAGCTCTTCGGCGGCCTCGCCCTCGATGAGGGTGACGCCGATGTACTCGCCGGTCGCCTCCGCCGGGTCCATCAGCTTGGTGATCTTCTGGACGCCCTTGTCGGGGTCGACGACGACCTTCATCTCCTCGTCGGCGAGCTTCTTCACCGTGTCGAGGGCGAGGATGATCTTCTTGCCGTCGCCGCGGGCGGCGAGCAGGGTCTTCTCGACGGAGACCGGGTGGACGGTGTCGCCGTTGGCGAGGATCACGCCGTCCTTCAGGGCGTCACGGCCGCACCACAGGGAGTAGGCGTTGTTCCACTCCTCGGCCTTGTCGTTGTCGATCAGGGTGAGCTTCAGACCGTACTTCTGCTCCAGGGCCGCCTTGCGCTCGTACACGGCCTCCTTGCGGTAGCCGACGATGACGCCGACCTCGGTCAGGCCCACCTCGGCGAAGTTGCCGAGCGTGAGGTCCAGGACCGTGAGGCTGTCCTCCGCGCCCTCGGGCCCCACCGGCACCAGAGCCTTGGGCAGGGTGTCGGTGTAGGGGCGCAGGCGCCGTCCGGCACCGGCCGCCAGCACGAGGCCGATCATGCGGGTTCTCCTTCATCGTGTACGGCGGGTGCGCCGCCCTTGTGTGCGGCCACCCAGAAGCGGATGCTCTCGACGAGCACCACGAGGGCCACGTACCCGGCGAGGGCCGTGAGGGCGGCCTTGAACTGTGCCGCGGTGAGAGTCGCGGCCAGAACCGTGACGAGCAGTGTCCGGCCCTCGTGCCCCCCGATCGCGCGCACCAGCCAGTGCGGCGGCGCGCCGGCGTCACCGCGGATGCGGTACACCGTGTCGTAGTGATGGTAGGCGACGGCCGCCACCAGTCCGAAAGCCGCCGGTAGCACTCCGTTCACCCCGGACCTCGCCGCGAGGATCAGGACGGTGCCGTATTCGGCGGCCCGGAAGAGCGGGGGGACGAGCCAGTCGAGGGGGCCCTTGAGGGGGCGGGCGAGGGCCAGGGGGGACTGGAGCACGTAGAAGACGGCGCCCAGGACGGGCCACCAGCTCCCGTATCCGGCGAGCGAGGCCGCGAGCACGAGCACGGCGCCGCCGACCAGGGCGGTGTAGGCCGGGGCGCGCAGGGACACCCGGCGTGCGAAGCGCGTCAGCAGCTCGGCGAACGGCCCGCTGTCCGACAGGTCCGCCAGCGCCCGCGCCGCCCGGTCGGTGCGACGGGCCTTGCGCGTCACCGACCGCAGTACCCGGCCCGCCGTGGTGTAGGCGGCCGCGAACGCGCAGCCGATGAGCAGGACGACGAAGGTGAGACGGGGCGTCGTGGCGGCCGTCAGGACGGCTATCAGCGCCCAGCGCTCCCCGATCGGCAGGACGATCATCCGGCGCACCCACACCGTCCAGCCGACGCTGTCCAGGCGGTCCGAGAGGGCCGCGGTGGGGCTGGTGTTGGCGGTGGCGTCGTGGTTGGCCTCGTTGAACGCGAAGTCGACGACGTGCCGGCACGTCTGCAGGATCATCGCGCCGAGGGCGAGCGCCCACACGTCGTCACCGCCGCGGGCGGCGCCGAGGGCGAGGCCGGCGTAGTAGGCGTACTCCTTGACCCGGTCGAAGGTGGCGTCCAGCCAGGCGCCGAGCGTGGAGTACTGCAGGGAGTAGCGGGCGAGCTGGCCGTCGGTGCAGTCGAGGACGAAGGACAGGATCAGCAGGACGCCCGCCGCGACGAACCCGCCGCGGGTGCCGGTGGCCGCGCTGCCCGCCGCGATCAGGGCGGTGAGCAGCGACGCGGTGGTGACCTGGTTGGGGGTCAGGCCGCGGCGGGCGCACCAGCGGGCGATGTAGCGCGAGTACGGGCTGATGAAGTGGGTGGTGAAGAAGCCGTCGCGGGCCTTGACGGCGCTGCGCAGCCGGACGGCCTCGTCGTCGACGGCGGCGACGGCCTGCCGGGCCTCGTTGCGGGACTGCGGGTCGGTGGGGACGGCGGCGACCAGCGGGCCGAGCTCGGGGCGGTGGACCGGGACGCCGTCGGCGTCGAGGGCGGTGGTGATGCGCTCGGCGAGGTTGTCGGTGACCACGGCGGCACCGCCGGCCGCGGCGGACTTCTCGCGGCTGAGAGCGCGGGACAGGGCCTGGCGGGCGGCGGACTGGACGGTGACGGCGCCGGGCACGGCGGCGGCCGGGAAGCGGGGGTCGGTCAGGCCGAGGCGCAGCGCGTGCAGGTGCCCCACGAAGCGGGCGTCGACGATCGCGACCCGCTGACCCGCCGGCACGGCGGCGAGGAGGGCCTCGGCGTCACCGGTGTCGGTGGCGACCCGCACGTCGAAGCCGAGGGCCCGCAGATCGCCCTCGAGCGACGATCCGGGGACCGGCTGTCCGGTGAGGATGGCGGTCGACAGACGAACTCACTCCCTGAAGGCCCGACGCCCACGGGCGTCGGTCATGTGTGCGGTGCGGTACACCCGGGCGGGGGCCGGGCGGCATGTCGGCAGAGGCTATCGGATACCTGGAAGCCCGTGTTCACCGGGCGTTCACGGGTGATCAACCCGGTCCGTGAGGCCGCCGCCGCGATCATCATCGGGGATGGGACGGGCGGGTCACAAACCGCGGTCCGGGTCCGCGCACTCCCGGGTGTCCCGCCGGGTGGTGGGCCGTCCGGGAACGGGCCGGGCCGCCGCACGTTCGCCGGACGGGCATAGGGTGAGACGTCATGACGTGGCTGATCACCGGCGGGGCCGGGTACATAGGAGCCCATGTGGCGCGGGCGATGACCGCGCAGGGCGAGGGCGTCGTCGTCCTGGACGACCTCTCGGCCGGCGTCCCGGCCCGGCTTCCGGAGGGAACGGCTCTCGTACAGGGCTCCGCGCTGGACGGTGACCTGCTCAAGCGGGTCCTGGCCGAGCACACGGTGACCGGTGTGGTGCACCTCGCAGCCCGCAAGCAGGTCGGCGAGTCCGTGGACCGGCCGACGCACTACTACCACGAGAACGTGGGCGGTCTCGCCACGCTGCTGGACGCGGTCGCGGAGGCGGGGATCACCCGGTTCCTGTTCTCCTCGTCCGCGGCCGTCTACGGCGACCCGGATGTGGACCTCATCACGGAGGACACGCCCTGTGCCCCGATGAGCCCGTACGGCGAGACGAAGCTCGCGGGCGAGTGGCTGGTGCGGGCGGCGGGCCGGGCGCACGGCATCGCGACGGTGTGCCTCCGCTACTTCAACGTGGCGGGAGCGGCGGCGCCGGAGCTGGCCGACACCGGCGTGTTCAACGTCGCGCCCATGGTCTTCGACCGGCTCACCCGCGGCGAGGCCCCGCGGATCTTCGGCGACGACTATCCGACACCGGACGGCACCTGCGTCCGCGACTACATCCACGTCTCCGACCTCGCCGAGGCGCACCTCGCGGCGGCCCGGCGGCTGGCCGGGGGCGCGACGGGCGACCTGACTGTCAACGTCGGCCGCGGCGAGGGCGTCTCGGTACGGGAACTCGTCACGCTCATCGGCGAGGTGACCGGTGACACCACTCCCGCGGTCGTCGAGCCGCGCCGCCCCGGGGACGCGCCCCGCGCCGTCGCGTCGGCCGCACTGGCCGAGCGGGAGCTGGGCTGGACCGCCCGGCGCGGGGTGCGCGAGATGGTGGAGTCGGCCTGGCAGGGCTGGCTGCTGCACCACCCGGAGGCACGCCACGGCTGAACGGGATGCGAACCCCCCGGCGGGGTACGCGGGCGTGCGCCACGGATGCGCGGCGCTTGCGCGGGCGCGGGCTGCCCGGGCGCGCCCCCGCGCGGTTCCGCGTCCGCGGCGCCGGGCACGATGAGGTATCCGACCGCTTCCGGCGCCCTCGACGTGTTGCTCCGGGCCCCTTCCGTGCGGCCGGGCCGGGACATGCGGGAAGGAGCGAAGTGCCGGGAGTGCCGGATTCGTACGGCAGACTTGGGGCTGGACAACCGAAGCGAAGGATGGGTATGCCGATCACACCTGCCACCGCGACGCACCGTTCGTCGAACGGCACCGCCGAAGCCATCATGCTGGAGCTGGTCGACGAGAACGGCACCACGATCGGCACGGCCGAGAAGCTCGCCGCCCACCAGCCGCCGGGCCGGCTGCACCGGGCGTTCTCGGTGTTCCTCTTCGACGAGCGGGGCCGGCTGCTGCTCCAGCAGCGGGCGCTGGGCAAGTACCACTCCCCCGGTGTCTGGTCCAACACGTGCTGTGGCCATCCCTACCCGGGTGAGGCGCCGTTCGCGGCGGCGGCCCGGCGGACGTACGAGGAGCTGGGTGTCTCCCCGTCGCTGCTCGCCGAGGCGGGCACGGTCCGCTACAACCACCCGGACCCGGACTCGGGCCTGGTCGAGCAGGAGTACAACCACCTCTTCGTCGGTCTGGTGCAGTCCCCCCTGCACCCGGACCCGGAGGAGGTCGGGGCGACCGCCTTCGTGACCGCCGAGGAACTGGCCGAGCGGCACGCGAAGGACACGTTCTCGTCCTGGTTCATGACGGTCCTGGACGCCGCGCGGCCGGCCATCAGGGAGCTGACCGGGTCGTCCGCGGGCTGGTGACGCGGGGGTCCGTCCGGCCCGTCCGGACGGACCCGCACGGACCCGCACGGACCGCGGTCCCTGGGAGCAGCCCGGGGAGCGTGGCTGGCAGCGCGGAGCCCGGAGTGTGTGCGGGCCGTCCCGGCCGACGACCGGGGGCGGCTGCCGGGCGAAGGCCGGCGGACCAAGGCCGGCGGACCAAGGCCGGCGGACGAAGGCCGGTGAAGGGCCGGGCCGCGGATGCGGGACCCGCTCAGAGGAGGCCCGTGGGCTTGAGCGGGAGCGCGGCCCAGATCACCTTGCCGCCGCCTGCCGTGTGCTCCACGTCGCAGACTCCGCCCGCCTCCCTGGTCACCTCCCGGACCAGGAGCAGTCCGCGGCCTCCGGTGCGGCCGTGGTCGGCCTCCAGCGCGCTCGGGCGGTAGGGGTGGTCGTCCTCCACCGCCACCCGCACCCACTCGGGACCGACGGCGACCTCCACGGCGAGCATGGGCGACAGCAGCGCCGCATGCCGGACCGCGTTGGTGACCAGCTCGGAGACGATCAGCAACAGCGCCTGCACGGTGTCGTCCGAGACGGGCACGCCCTGACGGACGAGCAGGTCCCGGACGGCGTGCCGCGCCTGCGGCACCGAGGCGTCCACGGCGGCGGCGGTGAACCGCCACACCCCCTCGTACGGCAGCGGTCCCGATGGCCGCGCGCCGTCCGGCGCGTTCCCGCCGCCTTCAGGGCGTGGGCCAGATGGGCCAGACCCTCGCCCTTGGTTCTCCATCGTCCGGTCGCCACCCTTGCGCTCGATTGTCACCACACGTCGAGTGTTGGGAATGCGCTGGTCCGTCCCAAAAGACTGAACACAAGTCAGCGTGTTTCGACGACATCTGACCACTTGGCGTATGACACGGTCAGTTGTGTGACAGCTCCTGGTCCTCGCCGCGCCCTCTTGCGAACTCTTCGGGTTGTAGGCGTTCGCCGGGAGTCCGGGCGCTGCGGATAGCATCCGGCGTATGGAGCCGCAGCTGCTGCACCGCGTCGCCGACGGAGTCGCGACCGTCGTCATCCACCATCCGGCCAAGCGGAACGCCATGACGGCCGCGATGTGGGAGGCGTTGCCGCCGCTGCTCGACACCCTGGCCGCCGATCCGGCCGTCCGGGCGCTGGTGCTGACCGGGGAGGGCGGCACGTTCTGCGCGGGCGCCGACATCTCCACGCTGAGGGGCTCCCCGGAACGGGCCCAGACGCTCGCGGTGCGGGCCGAGGAGGCGCTGGCCGCGTTCCCGAAGCCGACGCTGGCGGCGGTTCGCGGGCACTGTGTGGGCGGAGGGGCGCAGCTCGCGGCGGCCTGCGACCTGCGGTTCGCGGAGGAGGGGGCACTGTTCGGGGTGACGCCCGCCAAGCTGGGCATCGTCTACCCGGCCTCCTCCACCCGGCGGCTGGTGTCGCTGGTGGGCCCGGGCACCGCCAAGTACCTGCTGTTCTCCGGCGAGTTGATGGAGGCGGAACGGGCGCTGCGGACCGGCCTGGTCGAGGAGGTGCTGCCGGAGGGGGAACTGGACAAGCGGGTCGCGGAGTTCACGCGTGTGCTGGCCGCACGCTCGCAGCTCACGCAGGCGGCGGCCAAGGAGTTCGCGAACGGGCGGACGGACCGGGACGCGTACTGGGCCGGGCAGGCGCGCGGAAGCGGCGACACCGCGGAGGGCGTCACCGCGTTCCTGGAGCGCAGACGGCCGCGCTTCACCTGGACTACCGCAGGATGAAGCGGCTGCGGGCGCGGAGCAGATCGACGATGTGGGCGGGGGCCTTGCGCGGTGATCCGGCGTCGTAGGGCGGCTGCGGGTCGTACTCCGTGCCGAGCTGGACGGCTTGGGCGACGTCGTCGCCCGCGATGCGGCCGAGCAGCGCGAGGGCCATGTCGAGGCCGGAGGACACGCCGGCGGCGGTGACGTACTTGCCGTCGAACACCACGCGCTCCTCGGCGGGTTCGGCGCCGAACCGCTTCAGCTCGTCGAGGGCCAGCCAGTGCGAGGTCGCGCGGCGGCCGTCCAGCAGGCCGGCGGCGGCGAGCAGCAGGGACCCGGAGCACACGGAGGTCGTCCAGGTGCTGGTCGCGTCAGCGGCGCGGAGCCAGTCCAGCAGGGGCGCGTGGTCCATCAGCGCGCTCTGGCCGGGACCGCCGGACACCACGACGACGTCGGGGGCGGGCACCTCGGTGAGGGCCTTGTCCGCGGTGATGGCGAGCGCTCCGGTCTCCGTGCGCACGGGACCGGCGTCCTCGGCGACGAAGACGGTCTCCGCGTCCGGCATACGGGAGAGGATCTCGTACGGCCCGACGGCGTCGAGGGCGGTGAAGCGGTCGTAGACGACGATGGCGATCTGCATGGGGCTTCCCTTCAGCGGGCGGTCGCGGGACGGAAGCGGCGGCGGTACTCCGCCGGGGACGCGCCGAGCGCCTTCACGAAGGCGCGGCGCATGGCCTCGGGTGTGCCGTAGCCGCTGGTGCGGGAGATCTCCTCGATGCCGTCGGCGGTGTCCTCCAGCAGACGGCGGGCGTGTTCCAGGCGGACGCGGTCGACGTAGCGGCCCGGCGTCATGCCCGTCTCGGCCTGGAAGGCGCGGGCGAAGTGGCGGGGCGACAGCCGGGCGCGGGCGGCGAGCGCCTCCACGGTGAGGTCGTCGCCCGGGTGCTCGCTGATCCAGCGCTGGACCTCGCGCAGCGGTTCGCGCCGCGCGGTCTGGGCGGCGAGCTGGGCGCTGAACTGGGCCTGGTTGCCGGGACGGCGCAGGAAGACGACCAGGTGGCGGGCGATGGCCAGGGCGGTCTCGCGGCCGAGGTCCTCCTCGACGAGGGCCAGCGCGAGGTCGATGCCGGAGGTGACACCGGCCGAGGTGGCGACGTGTCCGTCGCGCACGTAGATGGGGTCGGGGTCGACCTCGACCGCGGGGTGGTGACGGGCCAGCGTCTCGCAGTACGCCCAGTGGGTGGTGGCGCGGCGGCCGTCCAGCAGGCCCGCGCGGGCGAGCAGGACGGCACCGGTGCAGACGGAGACCAGACGGCCGGCGCGGGGGCCGTGCTCGCGCACCCAGTCGACCAGGCGCTCGTCGGGGCGCCGGGTGCCCTGGCCGCCGGGGACGATCAGGGTGTGCGGGGCGGGCGCGTCGGCGAGGGGCAGGTCGGGGACGAGCGCGAGTCCGCTGGAGGTGCGGACCGGGCTGCCGTCCAGGGAGGCCGTGACGAGGCGGTAGGACCCGGGACAGCACCGCTCGGCACCCGCGAAGACCTCCACCGGACCGGTGACGTCGAGGCTCTGCACGTCCTCGAAGAGGAGGACCAGGACGGTGCGCATGCCGTCGATTCTGGGCGGCCCTCGGAATGGCCGCAACGACGAATACCCCACCTTTCCTGCCATGCCGACGCCCGCGCTGTGCGACGTACCAACCAGTCGGTAACGTTTCGGTCCATGACCTCTCCCCTGCCGGAGCGCGCCGGGCGGCGCTGCCACAATGTGATCAATCCGCTGCATTCGACGCACTACTTCTCACCGGATCTGGACCGCGAACTGACCGCCGTGGGCGTGTCCGACCGCAGGGCCGCCTATTTCGCCGTGCGGGCCGCCGCCATGGGCCCCGTGGGCGCAGGTGTGGTGACGGCCTCCTTCTACAACTTCCACCCCGGGCTGGTGGCACGGCACGTGCCCGCCGTGTGGGACACGGCGTCCCCCCAGGTGGTGCTCGCGGCACGCGCGCGTGCCGTCGACGCGACGCTGCGGCGGCTGCTCGGCGAGGAGACCGTCGCCGCCAAGGAGATGACCGAGGCGGCGGAACTCGCCCTGCGCGCGACCGAGGCGTGCACCCGGCACGCACGCCCCCTGTACGCCGCGCACGCCGATCTGCCGGTGCCGGACGAACCGCACCTGGCGTTCTGGCACGCGACGACGCTGCTGAGGGAGCACCGCGGCGACGGCCATCTGGCGGTGCTGCTGGCCGCGGAGCTCGATCCGCTGGAGGCGCTGGCGACGCACACCGCGACCGGCAAGGGCATGGCCCCGAAGTGGGTGCTCGCCACGCGCGGCTGGAGCCGGGAGGACTGGGACGCGGCGTGCGGGCGGCTGCGCGAGCGTGGACTGCTCCGTGCGGACGGCGAGTTGACCGAGGCGGGCAGCGCGCTGCGCAAGGAGATCGAGGCGGAGACCGACCGTCTCGACCGGGCCCCGTACGAGCACCTCGGCGCCGCGGGCGTCGAACGGCTGACGGAGCTCGCGGGCGCGCTGCTGAGCACGGCTCTCGCGGCCGGCGCCTTCCCGGAGGGCATGGTCGGCAAGGGATGAGGCCGGCTGCTCGGCGGGGCCTCGGCGGGGCTTCCTGCTGTGGCCGCCGGGCCTGAGCGGGCCGGCGGATCCCCGGCCCACGGGGCGGCGGAGCCCGGCACCGCCGCCCCGTGTCCCCGCCCTGAGCCCCGTTGTCGGCGCGACCTGCCACAATTGCCGCGCAACCTCAGTGGAGAAGGCGGTACGGGATCGTGACGACACCCGGGTCCCTCGGAGCAGGGTCCATCGAAGGCAGGATCGCCGAGGAGCTCGGCGTACGGGAGCGGCAGGTGAAGGCCGCGGTCGAGCTGCTGGACGGCGGCTCGACGGTGCCCTTCATCGCCCGCTACCGCAAGGAAGCGACCGAGATGCTCGACGACGCGCAACTGCGCGTGATCGAGGAGCGGCTGCGCTATCTGCGGGAGCTGGAGGAGCGGCGCACCGCGATCCTGGAGTCGGTGCGCGAGCAGGGCAAGCTCACCGGGGAGCTGGAGGCGCAGATCCGGGGCGCCGAGACCAAGGCGCGCCTGGAGGACATCTACCTCCCCTACAAGCCCAAGCGGCGCACCAAGGCGCAGATCGCGCGCGAGGCCGGCCTGGAGCCGCTGGCCGAGGGGCTGCTGGGCGACCCGACCGTCGAGCCCCTGGCCGCGGCCGCCGCCTTCGTCGACGCCGACAAGGGGGTGCCCGACCCGCAGGCCGCGCTGGACGGTGCGCGGGCCATCCTCACCGAGCGGTTCTCGGAGGACGCGGACCTCATCGGCGAGCTGCGCGAACGGATGTGGGTGCGTGGGCGGCTCGCCTCCAAGGTGCGGGAGGGCAAGGAGGAGGCGGGTGCCAAGTTCGCCGACTACTTCGACTTCGCGGAGCCCTTCACGGAGCTGCCCTCGCACCGGGTCCTCGCCCTGCTGCGCGGCGAGAAGGAGGAGGTCCTCGACCTCGTCCTGGAGCCGGAGGAGCCCACGGACGGCCCGTCGTCGTACGAGGGGATCGTGGCGCACCGCTTCGGGATCGCCGACCGCGGCCGGCCCGCCGACAAGTGGCTGCTGGACACGGTCCGCTGGGCCTGGCGCACCCGCATCCTGGTGCACCTCGGCATCGATCTGCGGCTCAGGCTGCGCACGGCCGCCGAGGACGAGGCCGTCAAGGTCTTCGCGGCGAACCTGCGCGACCTGCTGCTGGCCGCCCCCGCCGGTACGCGGGCGACGCTGGGCCTGGACCCCGGTTTCCGTACGGGTGTGAAGGTGGCCGTGGTGGACGCGACCGGCAAGGTGGTCGCCACCGACGTCATCCACCCGCACGTCCCGGCCAACAGGTGGGACGAGGCCATCGCCAGGCTGGCGCGGCTGGCGAAGGAGCACGCGGTCGAGCTGATCGCCATCGGCAACGGCACGGCGTCCCGCGAGACCGACAAGCTCGCCGGTGAACTCATCGCCAAGCACCCGGAGTTGAAGCTCACGAAGGTGATGGTGTCCGAGGCGGGCGCGTCGGTGTACTCGGCGTCGGCGTTCGCCTCGCAGGAGCTGCCGGACATGGACGTGTCGCTGCGCGGCGCGGTCTCCATCGCCCGTCGCCTGCAGGACCCGCTCGCCGAGCTGGTGAAGATCGACCCGAAGTCCATCGGCGTGGGCCAGTACCAGCACGACCTGTCCGAGGTGAAGCTGTCGCGCTCGCTGGACGCGGTGGTCGAGGACTGTGTGAACGGCGTGGGGGTGGACGTCAACACCGCGTCGGCTCCGCTGCTCGCCCGGGTCTCCGGCATCTCCTCGGGGCTCGCGGAGAACATCGTGGCGCACCGGGACGCCAACGGCCCGTTCAGGTCCCGTGCGGAGCTGAAGAAGGTGGCACGCCTCGGGCCCAAGGCGTACGAGCAGTGCGCGGGCTTCCTGCGGATCCGCGGCGGCGACGACCCGCTGGACGCCTCCAGCGTGCACCCCGAGGCGTACCCGGTGGTCCGGCGGATGGTGAAGACGACGGGCCAGGAGGTGGCCTCCCTCATCGGGAACACCGCGGTGCTGCGCTCGCTCAAGGCGTCCGACTTCGTGGACGAGACGTTCGGTCTGCCGACGGTGACCGACATCCTCAAGGAGCTGGAGAAGCCGGGTCGTGACCCGCGGCCCGCGTTCAAGACGGCCAGCTTCAAGGAGGGCGTCGAGAAGATCTCCGACCTGTCGGCCGGGATGGTCCTGGAGGGCGTCGTCACGAACGTCGCCGCGTTCGGCGCCTTCATCGACGTCGGCGTCCACCAGGACGGTCTGGTGCACGTCTCCGCGATGTCGAAGACGTTCGTCAAGGACCCGCGGGACGTGGTGAAGCCGGGCGACATCGTGAAGGTGAAGGTGCTGGACGTCGACATCCCGCGCAAGCGGATCTCGCTGACGCTGCGGCTGGACGACGAGGCGGCGCCGCAGGGGCAGTCCTCCGGCGGCGGCCGGCAGCGCGGCGGGCGTCCCCCGCAGCAGCGGCAGGGCCGCCAGGGCGGAGCCTCCCGTCAGGCGCCCCCGCCGGCCAACAGCGCGATGGCGGACGCACTGCGCCGCGCGGGCCTGCTCGACCAGAAGCCGGGTCGCCGCTGACGCCCGGGGCCCGGAACACCCCGGGCACTCCACCGGCCCCCGTCAGGGTCCCCCGTGGTGCCCTGGCGGCGGGGGTGAGCTGACGCCGCAGCGCCCGGGCCCGCCGCACGGGGCGGGCCCGGGCTGTGGGGCGGCCGGGGCGACGGCGTCAGGACCCGGGCCGTGGGTGTGCAGGGCAGCGGCCGGGCCCGGTTGCCCGGGTCGTCGGCCGGCTGTTCGCCCGGGTCGTCACAGGACGTCGGCCAGGCGGTCGACCTGGGCGGGGTCGAGGCCGTAGCAGTAGAGCATCACCTCGTCGGCGCCGAGGTCGGTGAAGGCGGTGACCGCCTCCCGGATCTCCGCCGGTGTGGTGAGCATCCCCTCGACCATCCGGTCGGCCATGCCGGTGAAGGTGTAGTACGCGTGCATGGCGGCCCGGGCGTCGTCGATCACCTCCTGCGGGCCGAGCGCCACGTTGACCTGCGCGACGAGGCGGGGCTCGCCGTCGCGGCCGTGCTCGCGCCAGAACCCGCGGACGGTGTCGAACAGGCCGCCCGCCCAGGAGGGCGGTGCGGCGGCGAGGAAGCCGTCGCCCCACCGGGCGACGCGTTCGAGCGCGGCCGGCTTGAACCCGCCGAAGAGCACCTCTGGGCCGCCGGGGCGAGCGGGCGCCGGTCCGATGGGACCGACGCCGTCGCCGTACGGCTCACCGGACCACAGGCGGCGCATGACCGCCATCTGCTCGTCGAGGCGCCGGCCCCGGGTGCGCGGGTCGGTCCCGGTCGCCCGGTGGTCGTCGTCACGGCCGCCGATGCCCAGGCCGAGGACCAGCCGCCCACCGGTCATCCGGTCCAGGGTGGCGGCCTGCTTGGCGAGCAGGGCGGTGTCACGCAGCGGGGCCAGCAGCACCTCGGTCTGGACACGGATGCGGGAGGTGGCGCCCGCGAGGACGGAGAGCGCGACCAGCGGTTCGGGATTGTCGTAAACGAGCCGGTCGAGCAGGCCCAGGGTGCTGAAGGGCCCGGCGTCGGCGCGCCGCGCCCAGGTGAGCAGGGTGGTGGGGTCGCCGATGGGCAGACCGATACCGATGTTCATACGGGAGAACCTCCGACAGGAAGGGTCGACAAGGACGGCCGCCCCTCCGGCACCTCGGCGAGGGCACACCACGCCCTGGGTGGGACGCTCCCGCTCTGCGGCGTACTTCGGGGGAACGTCTCATCGGAGTGAACTCACTGTAGAGCGAGGGGAGTTCGGGGTACAACCCGATTACCCGACGGGGTCACCGGTGTTCCGTCACCTTGCCGTCCGCCACCTCCAGACGGCGTGTCACCCGTACCGCGTCCAGCATGCGGCGGTCGTGGGTGACCAGGAGCAGGGTGCCCTCGTAGGAGTCCAGGGCCGCCTCCAGTTGCTCGATCGCCGGCAGGTCAAGGTGGTTCGTCGGCTCGTCCAGGACCAGCAGGTTCACGCCCCGGCCCTGGAGCAACGCCAGTGCGGCACGGGTGCGTTCCCCCGGGGAGAGCGTCGCCGCGGGGCGCAGGATGTGGTCCGTCTTCAGGCCGAACTTGGCGAGCAGGGTGCGCACCTCGACCGGCTCGGTGTCCGGGACCGCCGCGCGGAACGCCTCCAGCAGGGATTCCGGGCCGTGGAACAGCTTGCGGGCCTGGTCGACCTCGCCGACCAGGACGCCGGAGCCGAGGGAGGCGTGTCCCGCGTCGAGCGGGACACGGCCCAGCAGCGCGCCGAGCAGGGTGGACTTGCCCGCGCCGTTCGCCCCCGTCACCGCGACCCGGTCGGCCCAGTCGATCTGCAGGGAGACCGGGCCGAAGGTGAAGTCGCCGCGCCGGACCTCCGCGTCCCGCAGCGTGGCGACGACCGCGCCCGAGCGGGGTGCCGCCGCGATCTGCATGCGCAGCTCCCACTCCTTGCGGGGCTCCTCGACGACCTCCAGGCGCTCGATCATGCGCTGGGTCTGCCGGGCCTTGGCGGCCTGCTTCTCGCTGGCCTCGCTGCGGAACTTGCGGCCGATCTTGTCGTTGTCGCTCGCCTTGCGGCGGGCGTTCCTGACCCCCTTGTCCATCCAGGCGCGCTGCGTCAGGGCCCGCTCCTGGAGGGCGGACTTCTTGTCGGCGTACTCCTCGTACTCCTCGCGTGCGTGCCGGCGGGCCCGCTCGCGTTCCTCGAGGTAGGCCTGGTATCCGCCGCCGTAGAGGTTGGTCTGCCGCTGTGCGAGGTCGAGTTCGAGGACCTTGGTGACCGTGCGGGTGAGGAACTCGCGGTCGTGGCTGACGACGACCGTCCCGGCGCGCAGGCCGCCGACGAAGTGCTCCAGCCGCTCCAGGCCGTCCAGGTCGAGGTCGTTCGTGGGCTCGTCGAGCAGGAAGACGTCGTAGCGGGACAGCAGCAGGGAGGCGAGGCCGACGCGGGCCGCCTGACCGCCGGACAGGGACGTCATCGGCTGGTCGGGGCCGACGCCCAGGCGGAGGGAGTCGGCGACCTCCTCGGCGCGCTCGTCGAGGTCCGCGCCGCCGAGGGCGAGCCAGCGCTCCAGGCTCGCCGCGTACGCGTCGTCGGCGCCGGGCGCCCCGTCGACGAGCCCCTGGGTGGCCTCGTCCATCGCGCGCTGGGCCTCGGCCACGCCCGTGCGGCGCGCGAGGAACTCCCGTACCGTCTCCCCCGTCCGGCGCTCCGGTTCCTGCGGCAGATGCCCCACCGTCGCGGTCGCCGGGGAAAGCCGCAGCTCGCCCTGCTCGGGGTTGAGCAGCCCGGCGAGCATGCGCAGCAGGGTGGACTTCCCGGCGCCGTTGGCACCGACGAGCCCGATCACGTCGCCGGGCGCGACGACGAGGTCGAGCCCGGTGAACAGCGAGCGGTCGCCGTGCCCGGCGGCGAGGTTCTTGGCGACGAGGGTGGCAGTCATCAGACCGCGATCCTAACGGCCGCCCGCTGCCGCCGGCGCCCGGATTCTCATCGCGCCACGGCCTCCACCAGCACACCTCCGGAGGTCCGCGCCACGAGGAACGCCTCGCCTTTCACCGCCTTGGCGTCCAGGGCGATGCGGTGGCGGCCCGGCTGGAGGACGCCGTCGAACACCTCGCTGGTGTGCGTGCGGTAGAGGCGGTCGAGACGGTACGCGGTGAGACGGACGCGGCAGGGGGAGCCGACGTCGACGCACGCCGCGCCGTCTTCGGCGGCCAGTCCGGTCAGGCGGCGCCGCTCCACCGGGCTGCGGTCCAGGGCCTGTTCGATCTGGGCGACGAGCAGCGGGATGATCGGAGCGAGCCCGTCGACATGAGCGACATCGATGCCGGCGTCCTCGAAGGAGCGGCGTACGCAGGCGCGTTCCTCCGCGGTGACCGCCCGGCCGAAGGCGACGGCACTGTACTGGCGCAGTTCCTCGGCGGGGACGCCGGTCGCGTCGTGGGCGATGTCGGCGCCGATGCCGATGGTGCGCAGGGCGGCGGCGAGCTTGGCGAGCACGGCGACACGGGCGCCGATCAGCAGCACACGGCGCCGGGGCGCGGGGGTACCGCCGGTCAGCAGGGCGTCCAGCGCGGCGCGGTACTGGACCCCGTGGAAGCGGAAGGGGCCGATGCCGTGGTAGCCGTTGAGCCGGAGGTCGGCGGTGTCGCCGGTCTGCCAGGCGAAGTCCCGCCAGATGTAGTCGTCGCCGTCGCGCTCGATGACCGCGGTGACCGCTCCGCACGCCAGGTCCTCGCACTCGGGGCAGCCGTAGAGGACGTACCGGCCGCCCGGCAGCGGTGCGGCGGTCTCCAGCAGCAGGCCGCGCACCTGCGCGGTGAAGATCGCGGGCGGTATGTCGGAGGCCAGCGGGGAGACGGCGTCCAGGTCGGACAGCCGGCAGAGCAGTGGGTGTCCGTCCACGACGAAGTCCACGAAGTCCCGGTGCGCCTCGAAGTCACCGTCGGCGAGGACGGCACCGGCCCGCATCGCCGGTGCCAGGCCGAAGGTCGCGTATGCGGCAGACATGCTGTGAGTATCCCCACACGGCGAGTGATGCGAGCACGGCAGGACGGATTCGGTCTGCGCCCCGGGGCGGCCGGGCCGGCGACCACGGCGGGTCGGCGGCGGCGGTCGGCCCGGCCGCCCGGGGCACCGTCACAGGCCGTGCGCCGCCGTCAGGCGCCGCCGGGGACGCGGTGGACCGTGCGCGGGCCGCCCAGGCCGTACGGGGTGGTGGGTGCCGTGGTGGCCGCGGGCGCACCGGATGCGGCACCCGCGAACGCCGCGGCCCCGCCGGCGAGCGGCACCCGGGCCGCCGTGCGGGACAGGTCCACGGTCAGGGTGGGCGTGGTGGACGGAGGGTCGATGAGGTCCTTGTCGGTGCCCGCGACGATCAGCGCCAGCCGGTGGCCCTTCGGGACGACGTGGTCGGTCGCGGCCAGGTCGAGCGTGATCGTGTACGCCCGTCCCGGGGTCAGCGGGACGCCCTTCACGTCCGAGGCGTAGTGGCCGAGGTCGGCCCAGCCGCGGCTGAACACCGTGGCGGCGACGTCCGCCGTCTTCGCCTCGGTGGCCTTGAAGCAGGCGCTGTCGCCGACGGTGCTCGAGCCCCAGCAGGTGCGGTCGGTGAGCGTGGTGATGCCCTCCGCGGAGTCGGCGTAGTCCCGGATCGTGGCGGGGCCGAGGTCGACGAGCACGGCGGACAGGTGGGCCGACGACGTGGTCGGCGTGACGGTGACGGTCACCGTGGAGGAGCCGGAGATCCGCAGGTCCTTCGACAGCGCCGGGGTGACGAATCCGGCCTTGTCCGAAGTGGACCGGTCGATGTGCGCGGCCCAGTCGTTCTCACCGAGCCGCGGGTCGTCGGTGAAGGTCTCGGTGCCGCTGCCGGGTCGCAGTCCGAGGGTGCCGACGCCCGCCCGGTCGCCGCGGCCGGGCCGCAGCGTGGTCGCGGCCGTGTCGCGGGGCGGCCAGACGGTGGAGGTGACCCACTGGTCGGGGTGGCGTTCGATGTCGGCCATGGGCTCGCGGTCGACGCCGTTGTCGTAGCCGAGGAGTTCGTGGTCGAACCAGCGGTGCAGGGTGTCCACCCACTGGGCGCGCCGGTAGTCGAAGGGGTCGACGTGCCCGGTCTGCGAGAGCCAGATCTTGCGCTTGACGCCGTGCTGGGCGAGGGCGTTCCACCACTGGCCGAGGTGCTTGGTGCGCACGTTGAGGTCCTGCATGCCGTGCACGAGGAAGACGCTCGCCCGGACCTTGCCCGCGTCCTTCACGTAGTCGCGTGCGGTCCACAGCGGTGTCCGGTCACCGGTGCGCGGCGCGCCGTCGACGAGTTGTCGCTGCACGGCGGCGCACCTGGCCCGGGCGTCGGGGCTCTCGACGGCGTTGGACAGCCAGTCCGGGCCCGAGTCGTACAGGGGTGCGCCCTTGGCGAAGTAGTAGTCGTACCAGGAGGAGATGGCGCTGATGGGCACGATGGTCTTCAGGCCCTTGACGCCGGTGGCGGCGACTCCGTTGGCGATGGTGCCGTCCCAGCTCTTGCCGATCATGCCGGTGGCGCCGTCGGTCCAGTTCGCCCTGGCGGGCGTGGTGCCGGTGCGGGTGGTGTAGGCCCGTGCCCGGCCGTTGAGCCAGTCGATCACTGCTGTGGCGGACTGGATGTCGGAGCGCCCGCCGACGTCCACGCAGCCGTCGGAGCGATTGGTTCCGGCCAGGTCCACGCCGACGAAGGCGTAGCCGCGGGGCACGAAGTAGTTGTCGTAGAACAGCGGCATCCGGACGACGTGGCCGCTCGCGTCGTAGGTCTTCGTCTGGCTCTCGTTGCCGCGTCCGCAGCAGGAGTAGTAGGGGCTGGCGTCCATGATGACGGGCACCTTGCGGCCCTGGGCCGCGGGTTCGCGGGGCCGGACGATGTCGGCGGCGACGCGGTCGGTCTTCCCGTCGCCGTCGCCGTCCAGGCCGGTGTCCACCCAGACGGACTCGCGGATGGCGTTCGCGTACGAGTAGACGGGCCGGCTCTCCCGGGGGGCGCTGTGGGCGGCCGCGGGGGTGAGGAAGACCGCCAGGAGGGCGGCGGTGGCCGCCGCCGCGAGCGGTCTGAGGGCTGTGAGGGGGGTGGTGATCCGCATGCGCGGGACGGTACCCGCAGCAACTCGCGTGCAGAAGAGGGCATCTGAGGGACAGTCGGGTACTTCGCGATCGGCAGGGCCGATGGGGCGGGGGTGGCTCGTGTCGGCCGGATGGCGATCGTGTGACAGGGGGTGCCATGGACATGCCGGGGGATGCGGGGTCTGAATAGGCTCCGGACCGAACAGACCTCGTGCCCCTACGACTTGGAGTTCTCGTGCACCGCAGACTCATCGCCCCGGGCGCACTCGCGGCGGCTTCCCTGTTGCTGGCGATCCCGGCATCGGCGGCCGACTACAGCCCCGGTGCTCCGGGTATCGGCGACCCCTACTACCCGTACTACGGCAACGGCGGATACGACGTCTCCCACTACGACCTGCGGCTGACGTACCAGCCGAAGACGGACGAGCTGCAGGGCACGGCGACGATCCTGGCGCGGACGACACAGGACCTGTCGCGCTTCGACCTGGACTTCCTGCTCGATGTGAGCGAGGTGCGGGTGAACGGCGCCAAGGCGTCCTTCACCACCTCGGGCCAGCACGAGCTGGTGGTCACGCCCACCACCCCGCTGCCGAAGGGCACGCCCGTCACCGTCGTGGTCCGGTACAGCGGCGTGCCGTCCACGAAGAGCGCGTACGGCTTCACCACCTGGCACCGCACCCCGGACGGCGCGGTCGCCGCGGACGAGCCCGAGTCGGCGTGGTGGTGGTTCCCGAGCAACGACCACCCCAGCGACAAGGCGACGTACGACGTTTCGGTGGCCGTGCCGGACGGCACCCAGGCGATATCCAACGGCACACTGCAGTCGACGAGTTCCAAGCTGGGCTGGACGCGCTACAACTGGCGCGAGAACAAGCCGCAGGCGACGTATCTCACCACGCTCGCGATCGGGAAGTTCGACATCACGACCAGCACGTCGGACGGCGGCATACCGGTCGTCAACGCCTACAGCAAGGACCTCGGGGACAACGACGGGGCCGCACGGGCGAGCGTGGAGCGCACCGGGGAGATCGTCGACTGGCTCAGCGGCTACTTCGGGCCGTATCCGTTCGGCTCGGCGGGCGGATACGTGCCGAACACGACCACGGGGTACGCGCTCGAGACGCAGACCCGCGTGTACTACAGCCCGAAGCAGTTCGCGAACGGCTCCAACACGTCGGTCGTGGTGCACGAGCTGGCGCACCAGTGGTACGGCGACGACGTGTCGCTGAAGGACTGGAAGGACATCTGGATCAACGAGGGCTTCGCGCGGTACGCGCAGTGGCTGTGGTCGGAGCACGAGGGCGAGGGCACGACGCAGGAGCTCGCCGACTACGTGTACGCCTCGCACCCGGCCGACGACGCCTTCTGGACGGTGAAGCCGGGTGACCCCGGCCCGGACGACCAGTTCGACATCGCGGTCTACGACCGGGGCGCGCTGGCCATCCAGGCGCTGCGGAACGAGATCGGGGACGACGCGTTCTTCGCCGTTCTCAAGGGCTGGCCGAAGGAGCACGCGTACGGCAACGCCTCGGTGGCGGACTTCCGGACGTACGCGGAGAAGGTGTCCGGGAAGCCGCTGAGCGCGCTCTTCGACACCTGGCTGTTCCAGCCGTCGAAGCCGGCGGCACCGGCGGCGCGCGCCGCGTCCGTCGCACCGGCTTCGGCCGCCGTGCCGCAGCCGAAGTCCTGGAAGAAGATCGCGGCGACGAACGACGCGCACTCCGGCTGACCGGCGGGGCTCACCGGGGCCCGACGGCTCGCCGGGTCCGAGGCCGGCTCCGTGACGTGGACGCACGCGCGGGACTCGGCCTCGGCCGGGGCTCACGGCGCAGGGGCAGGCTCCCGGGGCCGGGGCCCCGGGAGCCGGGCCGCTGAGCCTACTTCGTGAGGTCGGTCAGTTCCCGGTTCGCGGCCTGTTCGATGCGGCGGCGCAGCGCGAACCAGCCGCCGACCAGCAGGACCGCGATCACGGGGATGAGCAGCAGGGTCTTGCGGCCGACCTCGGGGTCGTTCCACATCAGGCCCAGGCAGACGAGCAGGAAGGCGATCGTCGCGATCTCCGTGACCGGGCTGCCGGGCAGCCGGAAGGACGGCCGGGTGACCTGGCCCGCCCGGGCGCGGCGGACGAAGATCAGGTGGCAGATCATGATGATCACCCAGGTGCTGACGATCCCGAGGGACGCCACGTTCAGCACGATCTCGAAGGCCTGGCTCGGCACGAAGTAGTTCAGGCCGACGCCGATCACGCACACCGCGCAGGTCAGCAGGATGCCGCCGTAGGGCACCTGGCTGCGGTTCATCCGCGCCGTGAACTTCGGCGCGGAGCCCGCCATCGCCATGGAGCGCAGGATGCGGCCGGTGGAGTACAGGCCGGAGTTCAGCGAGGACATCGCGGCGGTGAGGACGACCAGGTTCATCACGCCGCCCGCGCCGTGGACGCCGATCTTCGACAGCACGGTGACGAAGGGGCTCTCGTCCCCGGAGTACACCGAACCGGGCAGCAGCAGCGCGAGCAGGACCACGGAGCCGACGTAGAACAGACCCACGCGCCACATGATCGAGTTCACCGCGCGCGGCACGACCTTCTCGGGCTCCGCCGTCTCGCCCGCGGCGACGCCCACCAGCTCCAGGGCCGCGTAGGCGAAGATCACGCCCTGCATCACCAGGACGACGGGCATCAGCCCGTGCGGGAAGATCCCGCCGTTGTCGGTGATCACGCCGAGACCGGGGGTGCGACCGTCCACGTCGTGCCGCGTGGCCAGCAGGAAGATGCCGACGAACATGAAGGCCACCAGGGTGGCGACCTTGATGATCGCGAACCAGAACTCCATCTCGCCGAAGATCTTCACCGAGATCAGGTTAACGGCCAGCACGACCGCGAGGGCGATCAGGGCGAGCACCCACTGCGGGATGGAGGTGAAGAAGCTCCAGTAGTGGGTGTAGAGCGCGATGGCCGTGATGTCGGCGATACCGGTCGTCGACCAGTTCAGGAAGTACATCCAGCCGGCGACGTACGCCCCCTTCTCGCCGAGGAACTCGCGCGCGTACGACACGAACGACCCGGACGAGGGCCGGTACAGGACCAGCTCGCCGAGGGCGCGGACGACGAAGAAGGCGAAGACGCCGCAGACCAGGTACGCCAGCGCCAGGGCGGGACCCGCGGTGTGCAGCCGACCGCCGGCACCGAGGAAGAGACCGGTGCCGATCGCCCCGCCGATGGCGATCATGTTGATGTGGCGGGCCTTGAGGTCCTTGCTGTAACCGGCGTCGCCCGCGTCCGCGGGCGCCCGGGTCGCATCGGTGTGGGATGCAACCGCGGCCGTGTTCACGGCGTCCTTGCTCACGAGTGGATCTACTCTCTGGTACGCCCGGCGCTGGGGTGGTGCGCGGGTTTCCGGATGGGGCTCGGTCCGGCCACCCCTGACGCGGCACAGACCAAGGGCTCACCTTCTCGCGCAGGCCGCTCGGTATGCGATGGCGCACGTCACAGAGCGGAACTTCTCACATGTTCGTCACGTGTTCACCTTGCGTTGGCCATGAAGTCGCCTCGTGTATGCCGCCAAGGCGCCGAGTGGCAGGATCGGCTCACGCTCGCCGGACGGGGGCGGGCGCCGGCCCCCGTCCGGCGAACCGTGTCAGCGAGCGTCGGCGAACCGCTCCCCCTTCTCCGCCTTCTCCACCAGCAGCGCGGGCGGAGTGAACTGCTCGCCGTACCGCTCGGCCAGCTCCCGGGCGCGGGCCACGAAGCCGGGCAGGCCGCCCTCGTAGCCGTTGATGTACTGCAGGACGCCGCCGGTCCAGCCGGGGAAGCCGATGCCGAAGATCGAGCCGATGTTGGCGTCGGCGACGGAGGTCAGTACGCCCTCCTCGAGGAGCCGGACGGTGTCCAGCGCCTCGGAGAACAGCATGCGCTCCTGCATGTCGCGGAACGGGATCCGGTACCCGGGCTCGGTGAAGTGCTCCCGCAGGCCCGGCCACAGGCGGCCGCGCTTGCCGTCCTCGCCGTACTCGTAGAACCCGGCGCCGCCGCTGCGCCCGGTGCGGCCGAACTCGTCGACCATGCGGTCGATGACCGACTCCGCCGGGTGCGGGGTCCAGGTGCCGCCCGCCTCCTCCACGGCCCGCTTCGTCTCGTTGCGGATCTTCCGGGGCAGGGTCAGCGTCAGCTCGTCCATCAGGGACAGCACCTTCGCCGGGTAGCCCGCCTGCGCCGCCGCCTGCTCCACGGACGCGGGCTCGATGCCCTCGCCGACCATCGCCACGCCCTCGTTGATGAAGTGGCCGATGACCCGGGAGGTGAAGAAGCCGCGCGAGTCGTTGACCACGATCGGCGTCTTGTTGATCTGCCGCACCAGGTCGAAGGCGCGGGCCAGCGCCTCCTCCCCGGTCCGCCTGCCCTTGATGATCTCGACGAGCGGCATCTTGTCGACCGGCGAGAAGAAGTGCAGCCCAACGAAGTCGGACTGCCGCTCCACGCCCTCGGCGAGCGTGGTGATCGGCAGCGTGGAGGTGTTGGAGCACAGCAGCGCGTCGGGCTCGACGACGTTCTCGATCTCCTGGAACACCTTGTGCTTGAGCGCCGGGTCCTCGAACACGGCCTCGATGACGGCGTCGCAGCCCGCGAGGTCGCCGGCCTCGGCGGTCGGGGTGATACGGGCGAGCAGCGCGTCGGCCTTCTCCTGGGTCGTACGGCCCTTGGCGACCGCCTTGGCGCACAGCTTCTCCGAGTAGCCCTTGCCCTTGACGGCCGCCTCCAGCGAGACGTCCTTGAGGACCACCTCGATGCCCGCGCGGGCGCAGGAGTACGCGATGCCCGCGCCCATCATCCCGGCGCCGAGGACACCGACCTTGCGGACCCGGCGCGGCTCGATGCCCCGCGGGCGGTTGGCACCCGAGTTGACGGCCTGGAGGTCGAAGAAGAACGCCTGGATCATGTTCTTCGCGGTCTGCCCGGTGACCAGCTCGGTGAAGTAGCGCGCCTCGATGGTCAGGGCGGTCTCGAAGTCGACCTGGGAGCCCTCGACGGCCGCGGCGAGGATGTTGCGCGGGGCGGGGTAGGGGGCGCCGTTGAGCTGCTTCTTGAGGTTGGCGGGGAAGGCGGGCAGGTTGGCGGCGAACTTGGGGTTGGACGGCGTGCCGCCCGGGATCTTGTAGCCCGGCCTGTCCCAGGGCTGGTGGGACTCGGGGTTGGCGTCGATGAAGGCACGCGCCTTGGCCATCATCTCCTCGCGGGTGGCGGCCACCTCGTGCACCAGGCCGTTCTCCAGGGCGCGCCGGGGCGAGTACTGGGTGCCCTGGAGCAGCACCTTGAGCAGGGCGTCGGCGATGCCCATCAGGCGTACGGTGCGGGTGACGCCGCCACCCGCCGGGAGCAGGCCCAGCGTCACCTCCGGCAGGCCGATCTTGGAGCCGGGGGCGTCGAGGGCGATGCGGTGGTGGGAGGCGAGCGCGATCTCGTATCCGCCGCCCAGGGCCGCGCCGTTGAGGGCGGCGACGACCGGCTTGCCGAGGGTCTCGATACGGCGCAGGGAGTTCTTGATCGCCACACCGGTCTCGAACGCCTGCCGGGCGTCCTCGGGACCGGCCTTCATCATGTCCTTCAGGTCGCCGCCCGCGAAGAAGGTCTTCTTGGCGGAGGTGTAGACGATGCCGCGGATGGAGTCCTTCTCGGCCTCGGCGCGCTCGGCGATCGCCGCGATCGACTCCTTGAACGCCTGGTTCATGGTGTTCGCGGACTGGTTCGGGTCGTCGAGGACGAGGGTGACGACGCCGGTGTCGTCCTGCTCCCAGCGGATGGTGGTGGACTCTGTGCTCATCGGGGTGCTCCGTAAGGTCCGTCGGATCCCTTGGATCCGTTCGATCCGTTCGATCCGTTTCGATCCGTTGGGGAAGGTCAGACGCGTTCGACGATGGTCGCGATGCCCATGCCGCCGCCCACGCACAGCGTGGCGAGGCCGTACCGCTTGTCCTGCCGCTCCAGCTCGTCGACCAGCGTGCCGAGGATCATCGCGCCGGTCGCGCCGAGCGGGTGGCCGAGCGCGATCGCGCCGCCGTTGACGTTGACCTTGTCCAGGGACAGCCCCATGTCCTTGACGAAGCGCAGGACGACCGCGGCGAACGCCTCGTTGATCTCGACCAGGTCGATGTCGTCGATCGTCAGCCCGGCCTTGGCGAGGGCCTTGCGGGTGGCGGGCGCGGGACCGGTCAGCATGATCGTCGGCTCGGAGCCGGACACCGCCGCGGAGACGATGCGGGCCCTGGGACGCATCCCGTAGCGCTCGCCGGTCTCCTTGGACCCGATGGCGACGAGGGCCGCGCCGTCCACGATGCCGGAGGAGTTGCCCGCGTGGTGGACGTGGTCGATCTGCTCGATCCAGTGGTACTTCTGCAGCGCGACCGCGTCGAAGCCGCCCAGTTCCCCGATGTCCGCGAACGAGGGCTTGAGCTTCGCGAGCGACTCGGCGGTGGTGCCGGGCCGCATGTGCTCGTCGTGGTCCAGGACGACGAGCCCGCTGCGGTCCTTCACCGGGACCACGGAGCGCTCGAAACGGCCGTCCTTCCAGGCGGCCGCGGCGCGCTCCTGGGACAGGGCCGCGTACTCGTCGACGTCCCTGCGGGAGAAGCCCTCGATGGTGGCGATGAGGTCGGCGCCGATGCCCTGCGGCACGAAGTTGACGGTCATGTTGGTCATCGGGTCGGCGAACCAGGCGCCGCCGTCCGAGGCCATCGGGACCCGGGACATGGACTCGACGCCGCCCGCGAGCACCAGGTCCTCCCAGCCCGAGCGGACCTTCGCGGCGGCCAGGTTGACCGCTTCGAGGCCGGAGGCACAGAAGCGGTTCTCCTGGACGCCGGCCACCGTGTCGGGCAGCCCGGCGGCGATCGCGGCGATCCGGGCGATGTCGGAGCCCTGGTCGCCGACGGGGCTCACCACACCGAGCACGATGTCGTCGATCGCGGCGGGATCGAGGTCCGGGAACCGCCGCCGGGTCTCGTGGATGAGCCCGACCACCAGGTCGATGGGCTTGGTGCCGTGCAGGGCGCCGTTGGCCTTGCCGCGCCCGCGCGGGGTGCGGATCGCGTCGTAGACGTACGCTTCGGTGCTCAACTGTCAGCCTTTCGAGGAGGGTCGGCCGGGCAGGCGCGGCTCGGGAGGGTCGGGAGCTTCATCGGTCGCCGTCCCGAGGAGTCGGGGCGCGTCCCAGTCACGGGCGACGTCCTCGGTGTCGGCGCCGGGCTGGGCGGGACCGCTGTGCACCGCCGTGTGGGTGACGGAGAAGCGGGGCGCGGGCGCGGGTTGGGTGATGCCGCCGTGGTCGGTGAAGGTGCCGCGGGCGGCGAGGTGGGGGTGGGCGGGGGCCTCCCGCAGCGACAGGACGGGCGCGACACAGGCGTCGGACCCCTCGAAGACGGCGGTCCACTCGTCGCGCGTGCGGGTCTTGAACCGGGCCGCGACCATCTCCCGGAGTTCGCCCCAATGGGCGACGTCCCTGCGGGCCGGGGCGCGGTCCGCGATGCCGAGCAGCTCCACGAACTCCGCGTAGAACTGCTGTTCAAGGGCGCCCACGGCCATGTACCGGCCGTCGGCCGTCTCGTAGGTGCCGTAGAACGGGCAGCCGCCGTCGAGCAGGTTGGCGCCGCGCCGGTCCTGCCAGCCGCCGGCGGCGAGCATGCCGTGGATCATCGAGGCCAGGTGGGCGGCGCCGTCGACGATGGCCGCGTCCACCACCTGGCCGGTTCCGGTCGCACGGGCGTGGTGCAGGGCGGCGAGGACGCCGACGACGAGGTAGAGCGCACCGCCCGCGTAGTCGCCGACGAGGTTGGCGGGGATCGCCGGGGGCGCGTCCGGGGTGCCGATCATGCCGAGCGTGCCGGTGAGCGCGATGTAGGCGATGTCGTGCCCGGCGCGCGGGGCGAGCGGCCCCTCCTGGCCCCAGCCGGTCATCCGGCCGTAGACGAGCCGGGGGTTGCGGGCGTGGCAGGTCTCGGGGCCGACGCCGAGGCGTTCCGCCACGCCAGGGCGGTAGCCCTCGATGAGGATGTCGGCGCGCTCGGCCAGGTCCAGGACGCGGGCCGGGCCGTCCTCGGTCTTGAGGTCGACGATCACCGAGCGCTTGTTGCGGTTGGTGACGTCGTACTCGGGGTCGACGGCGAGCCCCGAGCCGTGCGGCCGGTCCACGCGGACGACGTCGGCGCCCAGGTCGGCGAGGAGCATGCCGGCGAACGGCCCGGGTCCGATACCGGCCAGCTCGACGACGCGTACGCCGGCGAGGGGGCCCTGCCCCGGCGTCCTTGCCACTGCCATCCGGCCCCCAGCTCCGCGACCCACCCGATGCGACATCGGCGATGTTGAGAACGTGTTCCAGTACGGGCACTATCGGATCGAGCAAGCGCTTAGTCAAGCGCAGGCCCCGACGTCATACTCTCCGTACGCACATTCTCACCTCACGGTAGCCGCGGCCACCGACAACGGCGCGGGGCGGAGCGACCGCCGGCCGGCCTTCAGGAGCCCCACGCCAGCACGGTGAGGATCATTCCGGCGATCCAGGCCAGGCCGGCGAGAACGGCGAGGAGCAAGGCGGCCGTCACGGCTCGCTCGACGGGCTGGGCGGCGTGGCTCACGGTCTTGGGGGCACGGTGCGTCGTCATGCGGCCCAGCCTGCCGACCGGGCCGGTGCGGCCACATCCGTGCGCGTACTCAGGCGCCGTACTCAGGACACGGAGCCGACGGCCTCGCGAAGCGCGCGTCGGCACAGGGTGTCGGCGCGCCGGGTGGACTCGGGGACGCGGTACGCCGGGGCGAGCGCGAGTGTGTGCGCGCAGGCGTTGGCGAGGCCGACGCGGTGCCCCACCGAGACGAACACCGGCTTGACGCCCGTCCGGGTGCGCAGGGCGCTGCCGACCTCCTCGGTGCCCGCGAGGAGCGGGCTCCTGCTGCCGCGCTCGGCGCCCGGCTCCGCGTAGGTGAACGTGAAGGGGTTCTTCGCGACGCCGATCGTGGGCAGTCCGGTCAGAACGCCGAGGTGGCTCGCCAGGCCGAAACGGCGCGGGTGGGCGAGGCCGTAGCCGTCGCAGACGACCAGGCCGGGATCGTGGTCCAGGGCGTCCAACGCGGCCAGCACGGTGGGGATCTCGCGGAAGGCGAGCAGACCGGGAACGTACGGGAAGGAGACCTCGCCGACGGCCGTGGCCTCGGCGAGGGGCGTGAGGGTGGCTCCGTCCAGGACGACGGCCGCCGCCGCGACGACGCCGCGCTCGTCGTCGTAGGCGACGTCGACCCCCGTCACGGGGCCGGTCCCGGGCGGCGGCCCCGGTTCGTCCAGGATCACCCGGCCGCGCAGCGCGTCCTGCACGGCCCGGGCCTCTTCTTCGGTCGCGGGCCACCCCGCGGGGGTGCGTACGGAGGTCATGGTGGTGACGAGCGTACGACCCCGCGGCCTGCCGTCACTTACCGCCCAGGGCGCGCTGCAGCTCGCTCTTGTTCATGTCCGAACGGCCGCGGATGTTGCGCCGCTTGGCCTCCTCGTAGAGCTGGTCGTAGGTCGCCGACTGGGAGCCCTTGCCCGAGCGCTCTCCGCCGCGCCTGGCGGGCGACTTGCCCTGCGTGGACGTGCGGCCGGCCGTCTTGGACTCACCGGAGCGGGCGCGCTCCTTGTTCACGGTCCGCGCCGCGATCTCCTTGGCGCGCCCCTCGCTCTCCCCGCGGTCGCGCGCGCTCTCCTTGATGTGCTCGTACTGACGTTCCCGCTTGGGGCTCGAGCCGCGTGGCATGACCGTCACTTCCTCTCCGGATGCGGATGCCGCCCGAGTACCCCGGTTCGCCGGGGTTTCACCGTCGCCGCCGGCCGGGAACCGTACGCGCGTGCGCGGTGTCCTCTCCGGTGTCCCCCGGTCCGCGGCACACCGGAGTGATCGCCCCCACCGGGCACCGCCCTGATGGCATGGACTCGGTGACAGAGGTCACTCGAATTTCATGTGCACGGATCGGCCGATTCGATCGTCTCTTCCAGTGCCCGGCCTCATCCGCCCGAAGTCCGTCCAGCCGTCCCGAGGGAGCAAGGCGTTGTCCACCGTCATCGAGCAGCCCGTGGAGGCCCGTCTCGTCGCTGCCGCGCCGCGTATGCCGAGCATTCCGGCCGTGCTCCACTACGACCGGAGCGACCCGTTCGCCGTCCGCATGACCTTCCCCGCCCCCGCGACCCTGGAGGGCGTGGAGGTGTGCTGGACCTTCGCCCGCGAACTCCTCGCCGCCGGCCTGGAGGGCCCGGAGGGCCAGGGGGACGTCCGGGTGCGGCCGTACGGCTACGAGCGCACCGTCCTGGAGTTCCACGCCCCGGAGGGCACCGCCGTGGTGCACGTCCACTCGGACGAGGTCCGGCGCTTCCTGCAGCGGAGCACCGAGCTGGTGCCGGTGGGTCTGGAGCATCTCCAGGTGGACCTGGACCACGACCTGGACGAGCTGATGCGGGACGCGTGCTGAGCCCTTCGCCCCTCGGTGCGTCCGCTCGGCGTGGGAGCCGCGGTGCGACGGCGGGTGCGGGTCGTCGGCGGCCGGCCGCACCCACGCGGCGAAGCGGCACGTAGTCACGGCCTCGGGACGTCTCCGGGCGCCTGACGGCCCCCGCCCAGCAGCCCGTTGAGCTCCCCGTGGTCCAGGCCGTCGGCCAGCGCTTCGTACGTTCCCTCGTTCAGCAGTTCCCGTGCGGCCCGGCGGACCAGGGCGTGGGCGGCCTGGGCGATGCCCGCGCCGGTGCTGACGCGGGCGACACCGAGAGCGGCCAGTTCGGCGACGGTGGGCGCCCCCGGACCGGCCATCACGTTCAGCGGGCCCTCGATGCCCTCGGCGAGCGCCTTCACGGTCACCGGGTCGACGGCCCCGGGGACGAAGACGCCGTCCGCCCCGGCGGCCAGGTAAGCGGCGGCCCGCTCCAGGGTCTCCTCCAGGCCTCCGGTGGCGCGCAGATACGTGTCCACGCGCGCGTTGACGAACAGCGGCACGCCGGCGGTGTCGGCGGCCTCGCGTGCCGCGGCGATGCGCGCGGCCTGTTCGGCGACCGGACGCAGCGGGGCGCCCGCGCCGTACAGACCGTCCTCGATGTTGACCCCGACGGCGCCCGCGGCGAGCACCCCCCGGATCGTGGCACCGACGCCGGCGGCGTCGTCGGCGTATCCCGTCTCGATGTCCGCGCTCACCGGTACGGTCACCGCCTCCCCGATCCGGGCGAGGGCCGCGAGGGCGTCGCCGTTCGAGAGCCGGTCGCCGTCGGCGGCGCCCAGCTCCCAGGCGAGCCCGGCGCTCGTGGTGGCGACGGCCGCGGCTCCCGCCTCCTCGACGAGCCGCGCGCTGGCGACGTCCCAGGCGTTGGGCAGCAGCAGCGGACGACCGGGCACGTGCAGGGAGCGGAAGGCGAGGGCCTGCTCACGCAGGCGCGTCTTGTTCGTCATGCGCAGGAGTCAACCAGCGGGCGGGGGCGGGTGGCTGGCAGAAATCCGACATAGGTGTAGGGGGCGCCGGGCGGGCCGCACGGCCTCCATAAATGCGTTGACGCCCGCTGCGCCCCCTCGTACGGTGTGTGACGCTTCTGTTGCCGCCGGGAGGAGAAGGACGTTGCTCGTCTGAGGTCCTGAGACACCGCGTCACGCAGCGCTGTCCGCGTCTGCGTGCCTCGTGTGCGACCTCGGCGTTCGAGCCGTCCCCTCGGTGCGGAGCTTCCCCTTCCCTCCGTCCGCGGACCGTCGCCCCATGCGGTGTCTCACACGCGTTGCCCGAAATCCGCCCTTGAGCAACCGCGAGGCCCGTATGTCACCCACCCCTTCCATCACCTGCACCTCCCTGGCCTTCTCCTGGCCCGACGGCACCCCCGTCTTCGACGGCCTTCAGGTCGCCTTCGCCGCCGGCAGAACCGGACTCGTCGGAGTCAACGGGTCGGGGAAGTCGACCCTCTTGAAGCTGATCGCCGGTGAACTCGCCCCGGTCTCGGGAACCGTGCACGTCGCCGGCGAGGTCGGCCACCTGCCGCAGAACGTCGCGCTCGACACCGGCCTGCGCGTCGACGACGTCCTCGGCATCGCCGCCAAGCGCGCCGCGCTGCACGCCATCGAGGCGGGCGACGTGGCCGAGGAGCACTTCACCACGGTCGGCGACGACTGGGACGTGGAGGAGCGCGCCGAGGCGACGCTCGGCGAACTCGGGCTCGGCCACATCGGCCTGGACCGCACCATCGGGGAGGTCTCCGGCGGCGAGTCCGTCCTGCTGCGCCTGGCCGCGCTGCTGCTGCGCCGCCCGGACGTGCTGCTGCTCGACGAACCCACCAACAACCTCGACCTGTACGCGCGCAGGCGGCTGTACGCGGCGGTGGAGGCGTGGCCGGGCGTCATGGTCGTGGTCAGCCACGACCGGGAACTCCTCGACCGCGTCGACCAGATCGCCGATCTGCGCGCCGGGGAGGTCACCTGGTTCGGCGGCACCTTCTCCGCCTACGAGGAGGCGCTGGCGGTCGAGCAGGAGGCGGCCGAGCGCATGGTGCGCGTGGCCGAGGCCGATCTGCGCAGGCAGAAGCGTGAACTGCTCGACGCCCAGGTGAAGTTGGCACGCCGCAAGCGGTACGGGCAGAAGATGTGGGACAGCAAGCGCGAACCCAAGATCGTGATGGGGGCGCGCAAACGGGCGGCCCAGGAGTCGGCGGGCAGGCACCGCATCCTGCACGAGGAGCGGCTCGCCGAGGCCAGGGAGCGGCTGGACGAGGCCGTCGAGGCCGTCCGGGACGACGACGAGATCCGCGTCGACCTGCCGTACACGGCGGTGCCGCCGGGGCGGACCGTCCTGACGCTGCGGGACCTGAAGCTGACGTACGGCGCCCGCGTGGACGGCGGCCTGGAACTGCGCGGGCCGGAGCGGATCGCGCTGATCGGGCGCAACGGCGCGGGCAAGACCACGCTGCTGCGCACCATCGCGGGCGAGTTGCAGCCGGTGGCGGGCGAGGCGACGGCGCACGTGCCGCTGCGTTTCCTGCCGCAGCGGCTGGACGTCCTGGACGACGAGCTGACGGTCGCCCAGAACGTGGCCCGGTTCGCACCCGCCGCCACCCCCAACCGGATCCGGGCCCGCCTGGCCCGCTTCCTGTTCCGTGGCGCGCGGGCCGACCAGCCCGCCGGGACCCTGTCGGGCGGCGAGCGTTTCCGGGCCGCCCTGGCCGCGCTGATGCTCGCCGAGCCGGCGCCGCAACTGCTGATGCTGGACGAGCCGACGAACAACCTCGACATGGCGAGCGTGCGGCAGCTCACCACCGCCCTGGAGTCGTACGAGGGCGCGCTGATCGTGGCCAGCCACGACCTGCCGTTCCTGGAGTCGATCGGCATCACACGCCTGCTGCTGCTCGACGGAAAGCTGAAGGAGACCACACCGGAGGCCGTCGAGGATCTCACCCGGCCCTGACCGCCGGTGGCGCACGGTGCCGGAACCCGGGGCTTTGTCCCCGGCTTCCGGCCCTACATGATGGCGGGCGACATCATCAGCCGAGACGGAGTTCCGCACGTGCCCAGCAAGAAGGCCCTCATCCGCCGACCCAGCCCGCGCCTGGCCGAGGGGCTGGTGACCCACATCGAGCGGGAGAAGGTCGACGTCGACCGCGCGCTCGAGCAGTGGGAGGCGTACGCGGAGACCCTGCGCGGGCACGGCTGGGAGACGATCGAGGTGGATCCGGCCGACGACTGCCCGGACTCGGTGTTCGTCGAGGACACGGTGGTGATGTACCGGAACGTCGCACTGATCGCACGGCCGGGCGCCGAGTCGCGGCGCGAGGAGACCGCGGGCGTCGAGGAGGCCGTGGCGCGGCTCGGCTGTTCCGTGAACTGGATCTGGGAGCCGGGCACCCTCGACGGCGGCGACGTCCTGAAGGTCGGCGACACGATCTACGTCGGCCGCAGCGGACGCACCAACGCGGCCGCCGTCCAGCAGATGCGCGCGGTCTTCGAACCGCTGGGCGCCCGGGTGGTCCCGGTGCCCGTCACCAAGGTGCTGCACCTGAAGTCGGCGGTCACCGCGCTGCCCGACGGCACGGTCATCGGACACGTGCCGCTGGTGGACAGGCCTTCGCTGTTCCCGCGCTTCCTTCCGGTGCCGGAGGAGGCCGGCGCGCACGTCGTGCTGCTCGGCGGCGACAGGCTGCTCATGTCGTCCGGCGCGCCGCAGACGGCGGACCTGCTCGCCGACCTCGGTCATGAACCGGTCCTGGTGGACATCAGCGAGTTCGAGAAGCTCGAGGGATGCGTGACGTGTCTGTCGGTGCGGCTGCGGGAGCTGTACGAGTGACCGGGTGACGAGGCCACCCGTTCGTCCCGGTCGGCACCGATCGGCGGGGACTTCCGCATCCGGGACAGGGCCCTGCCCGGGGAGGAATTCCGGATCCCCGACAGGGCCTCGCCCAGGGGGAGTTCAGCGGGCGGGGGCAGGGCTTTTACAGCGCGCTTAACCTACGGGTTCGTAACCTACGGATTCGTAGCCTACGATCCCGTAAGTTCCGGCCACCGCTCGTCGGCTGCACCGCTGTTCTTCCCCGTCCTCCTGGAGTTCCCGTGACGATCACCTCTTCCCACCTCGGCAGCCCCTCCGTCTGGACCGACGCACGGCTGCTGTACGCCCTGGAGGAAGTGGTCGAAAAGGAGCTGAACCGCCATCTGCAGGTCGCCAAGGACTGGATGCCGCACGAGTACGTCCCCTGGGGCAACGGCCGCAACTTCCCGGGCTTCTTCGAGGACGGCGTGGCCTGGGAGAAGGAGCAGTCGACGGTCACCGAGATCGGCCGGATCGCGCTGGTCGTCAACCTCCTGACGGAGGACAACCTCCCCAGCTACCACCACGAGATCGCCACACTGTTCGGCCGCGAGGGCGCGTGGGGCACCTGGGTGCACCGCTGGACGGCGGAGGAGGGCCGGCACGGCATCGTGATGCGGGACTATCTGCTCGCCTCCCGCGCGGTCGACCCCGACCAGCTGGAACGATTCCGCATGGCGCACATGAGCGAGGGCTTCCAGTCGGACAACCGGCACTCGATGCTGCACTCCGTCGCCTACGTCGCCTTCCAGGAGCTGGCCACCCGCATCTCGCACCGCAACACCGGCCACCAGTCCGGCGACCCGGTCTGCGACCGGATGCTGGCCCGCATCGCGACCGACGAGAACCTGCACATGGTGTTCTACCGGAACCTGCTCAAGGCCGCGTTCGAGATCGCACCCGACCCGACCATGCAGGCCGTGCGGGACGTCGTGGTGGGCTTCCGGATGCCCGGCCACGGCATCCCCGGCTTCGAGCGTGCCGCCGCGCAGATGGCGATCGGCGAGGTCTACAACCTGCGCATCCATCACGACGACGTACTCCAGCCGGTGCTCCGCTTCCTGAAGGTCATGGACATCGACGGACTGGGCCCCGAAGGGCGCCGGGCCCAGGAGGAACTGGGGCTGTTCATGGGCGGTCTGAACACCGAGGCCACGAGGTTCGACGAGAAGCTGGCCGCCCGCAAGGCGCGGATGGCGGCCAGGGCGGGGGCGTAGCCCGCGTATCCGGACGGGTTTCCGCATCGGGATCCGTATGCGCGTCCGGACACGGATGCACACCGATACGGCCGTGGATGCGAATCCGCCGCAAACGCCACGTCGCGCCACCCTGTTCGCCGCACCGAGCCATCCCTCAGCATGCATATGCCGGGCGGGCTCTCCCCAGTGGGCGCCACCCGGCCTGTCCCTTTCGTACGCCTGGTCGGGCCGGGTGGCGCCCCTGGAGCGGGTCATGACGAATGCGATGTGGATGCGAGGCGTTCAGTGGCTGGCCGCCGCGGCACCGGACCCGCGCGCCTGCGCGGAGCAGTGGGAGCGGGACGGCGGCACGGTGTTGCTGGAGGCCGGTCGCCACTGGGACGTGGTGAGCGTTCCGCGCCACCTGGGCCTGCTCGCCCTGGACATTCTGTGGGACGACCCGCTGCGGGCACCCGGACCGACGCTGGTGGACTCGGCTGCGCTCAGGGTGGGGTTCTTCGTGCCGCCGGATGCGCCCGGCCACTGGACCGGCGCCGGGGTCCGCCGTGCGGGCAAGGGGGCGTGGGTCGCCGTGCCGCCGCCGTACCGGCCCGCCGGCTCCCTGGAGTGGATCGTTCCGCCCGATGGAAGCGGGTTGCTGCATCCGCCGGTGGTCCTGCGGCGGGCGCTCACCCGGGCCGGTCGAACGCTCGCCGTGCTGGCCACCGTCAGCGAGGACTGAACCTCCGGACCCGGTCGGTCACCATCGGTCGGTCACCGCCCGTCGGTCGCCGTCGGTCGGTCACACGGCTCTCCTACGCGGCCTCGTAGTGGTGCGCGTCCGCGCCGCGCCACTTCACCCACGCCGGATCGTCGAGCAGGTCCTCGGCGTCGGGCAACCCGGCCCGGCCGAGGAACTCGATCACGTCCTCGTCGGAGAACGCCACCCCGAGGCTCTCCCCGCGCGCGGTCACCCGGCGACCGCCGGTGCCCGACGGTGGATGAACGATGACAGGAGCCCGTCCGGACATGTCTCCAGCATCGTCCCGGGCGACCGTCCGCGCATCCGGACGGTCGGACCCCTCACCCGTTGTCCTGCGGCCGCCGCAGGTGCAGCCGCTCCTTCTCGGACAGCCCGCCCCAGACGCCGAACCGTTCGTCGTGGGTGAGGGCGTATTCGAGACACGCCGCGCGGCTCGCGCACAGCCCGCAGATACGCTTCGCCTCCCGCACCGAACTGCCCGGCTCGGGGAAGAAGAAATCGCCCCCCGTCTGCGCACAGAGCGCCTGCTCCTGCCAGGCGACGTCGGACGCGGTGATCGCTTCGATGTGCATGGCCGAGAGCGTGCCGCGCGGCGAAAAACGTTCGATCAACACGGCATATACGGCCCGCGGCCCCGTCCGGCGCCCCCTCCGTGAGGCTCCCGATGATGTCCGCGCGCCGCCGTGCGGTGCACGGCGGCGCGCCGGGAGACCCATGCCGAAAGCGCGCACCGGCCGGTCCCCGGCCGCCCACCGACCGTCCGGCCGTCCCAGGGGTCCGCCGGCTCATTCCGGCGGCGATTGTCAGTGGGGGGTGGAAGACTCGGCAGAGCAGGCAACGGGAACCCTCGAAGGAGGGCAGCGATGCTCACCACCCGTTTCGTCAACGGCGCTCCGAACTGGCTGGACATCGGCACCACGGACATCGACGGCGCCGAGTCCTTCTACGGCGGCCTCTTCGGCTGGCGGTTCCAGTCGGCGGGCCCCGACTCCGGCGGCTACGGCTTCTTCCAACTCTCCGGCAGAACCGCGGCCGGCGGCATGCAGACCACCCCGGAGCAGGGGCCGCCGTCGTGGACCGTCTACTTCCAGAGCTCCGACGCGGAGGCCACCGCCAAGGCGGCCGAGCAGTCCGGCGGCAGCGTGCTGATGCGGCCCATGGACGTGATGGGTGAGGGTCACATGGCCGTCCTCGCCGACCCGGCCGGAGTGCCGTTCGGCATCTGGCAACCGGGCCGCACCAAGGGCATCGAGGTGGCCGGCGACCCCGGCTCCCTGTGCTGGATCGAGCTGTACACGCCGGACATCGCCCGCGCCGCCGCGTTCTACCGCCAGGTCCTCGGCTGGGAGACCGAGGGAGTGCCCTTCCCGGGCGGCACCTACACGTGCATCAATCCGGACGGTCGCGGCCGGGACGACATGTTCGGCGGCCTCGTCCCGCTGGCCGACGATCCGGCGGAGGCGGAAGCCGGAGCGCACTACCTGCCCTACTTCGAGGTCACGGACGCGGACGCCACGGTGAGCAAGGCGCAGGAGCTGGGCGGCAGCGTCCGGATGCCCGCGACGGACGTCGAGGGTGTGGGCCGTATCGCCCGGCTCGTCGACCCGTACGGAGCCCGCTTCGCGGTGATCAAGAGCGCGCCGCAGCAGAGCTGACGCCGGCGGTCCCGGGGCGCGGTGCCGGGCTCCTGTCCCGGCGCACCGCGCCCCGCCTTCCTTCCCGCCGCCGAAGGCGGGGCGGGGTAGGCGGGGACCCACACCGATGCACCGTGGCGGTCCGGTCCGGTCGGTGCGGTCGGTGCGGTCGGTTCAGGCCGGTGCCGTCACGCCGACGCCCGCCGGATCAACGTCGTCGGCAGCACCACACTCGGCGGTGCGCCGCCCGCTCCGGGCTCGTCACCCCGCCGGTCCAGCCCCCGCAACAGGAGCCGGGCCATCAACCGGCCCATCTCCTCGATGTCCTGGCGGACCGTCGTCAGCGGCGGGTCGGTCTGCTCGGCGACCGGCAGCATGTCGTCGAAGCCGACGACGGCCACGTCGTCAGGCACCCTGCGGCCCTCGGCGCGCAGTACCCGCAGGGCGCCCGAGGCGCTCAGGTCGTTGGCGGCGAACACGGCGTCCAGGTCCGGGCAGCGCTGCAGCAGCTCCCGCATCGCCCGCTCGCCGCCGGCCGGTGTGAAGTCCCCCTCGACGACGAGCCCCGGGTCGGCGTCGGCCATGACGTCGCGGAACCCGTCGAGCCGGTCCACGGCGGACGTCTGGTCGAGGGCGCCGGTGATGTGCGCGATGCGGCGGCGGCCGAGTCCCACGAGGTGGCGCACGGCCTGGCGGGCACCGCCGCG
The DNA here is from genome assembly GCF_055565775.1 of Streptomyces sp. NPDC028331. NCBI lineage: Bacteria > Bacillati > Actinomycetota > Actinomycetes > Kitasatosporales > Streptomycetaceae > Streptomyces > Streptomyces sp. NPDC028331. The sequence goes on from NZ_JBVHTR010000015.1 coordinate 84,469, forward strand.
GTTGTCGCTGTCGACGTAGACGGCGCTGCGGGTGCCGTCGCTCCAGCCCGGCCGCCCGCCGAACACGGTCGGCACCCCGGCCCGCTGCACCAGTTCGGGCAGTGGGTCGTCGAGGTGCAGCGAGAAGACGAGCGCTCCGTCGACGTGCCCGCCGGAGAGGTAGCGGCCGACCCGGGCGTGGTCGGCGCGGCCCTCCGTGAGCAGCAGGACGAGCTGGGAGTCGTGGGCCGTCAGCTCCTTGCTGATACCGCGCAGTTGCAGGGCGAAGAAGGGATCGGCGAAGACCCGGGTCTCCGGTTCCGCGATCACGACGGCGACCGCGTCGTGGCGCTTGGTGACCAGGCTGCGCGCGGCCTGGTTGGGCACGTATCCGAGTTCCTCGACGGCACGGCGCACCCGCTGGACGAGGGGTTCGCGCACTCCGTCACCGCCGTTGACGACGCGGGACACCGTCGCCCGGGAGACACCGGCCCGGGCGGCCACTGCCTCCAGCGTGGGACGCGGCGCGGTCTCGGTCACGTCGGGGCTCCTCCTCGGCGGTTGCCGATCAGCATAGCCCCGACCGCCCCACCATTGAGAGCGCTCCCCGGAGGGGGAGAGCCGGGTGTCGGCGAGGGCGGCTGTCCGTACCTTAGTGCCGGTGCTGCGCCGAGTCGTCGTACTCGGGAATCGTCCCGTCCGACTTCCGCACGAGGAACAGGCCGTCCATCCCCTTGTCGGCGTGTCGTTGGACGTGGCAGTGGTACATCCACGCGCCCGCGCCGCCCGACTCGCCCGCGATCACCTGGAATCCGAAGGAGACGCCGGGGCCGACGACCCTGGTGTCGATGAGCGCGCTGGAGTCCTCGGGACCGCTGAGCAGTCCCGTGCGGTTGTCCGCCCACCGGTGACCGTGCAGATGGAACGTGTGGAAGTCGTCCCCGTGCGTGATCACCACGAACTCGACGCGCTCCCCCAGGGCGGCCTCGAACGTGGGTCCTTCGTGCCCGTTGCCGTTGTTGATCGACGTCCCGTTGAACACGATGGCGTGCGTGGTGTCGGGGAGGATGTCACCCTTGCGACGCACGATCAGCGCTCCGTACAGGCCGTCGCGAACGCCGCCCGTGCCGTGCGGGGTACCCACGACGTGGTCGTGGTAGTGCCAGTAGCCGGCGCTGCCCTCCTGATAGGTGCCGTCCTTGCGACGGCCCGGAGCATGCGTGCGCCACACGTAGGTGCGTGTACGACCCGGCTTCACCACACTTTCCGTGAGCCTCGTTCCGTCGTTGCTGATCGTGTAGTCCACCCCGTGCACATGCAGGCCCGTCGAGACGTCCAACCGGTTCTCGAACTCGACGTAGAGCGTGTCGCCCTCGGTGACCTCGATCAGCGGGCCGGGGATGGTCGCCTTCCCGTTGCCGAGGCCGTAGCCCTTGCGTCCGTCACCGAGTCTCGCGGCGAACAACTTGATGTGTCTCTCCTTGCCACCGGCGGGCGCGGTCCTCGGCCCGCCGTCCGCGAAGGCCTCCGGTGCCAGTGACAACGATGTCGCGACGGTCGCGCCGCCGAGCAGCACCCGCCGGTTGAAGCTGCGTCTGTCCATGCGGAACTCCCCATCCTGGTACGCAATTCATGGAGAAGAGCCGCTGGGCGAACAAGGGACCGGTAGCGGCACAGCGTGAGCTTATCCGCACAGAAGACCAATTCTTCGTATTGACGACATACCGACATTTAAGTGTCGCCGGGGAGGTACGTCCGTGGTCGGTCAGGACGCGGCCGGACCCTCGGGGGTCTCCGGCTTCCGCTCCCGCCGTGCCCGGCTCGGCTGCACGCGCTTCGGCTCGCCCGGCATCTTCGGGTACTCGGGCGGATAGGGCAGGTCGCCGAGCCCGTGGTCGTGTTCGTCGCGGCGGGCCAGTTCGAGCAGTGCCTCCAGGGAGAAGGCGTGGTCGTCCATGTCCGCGTGGACGTCACCGAGTTCGGCGTACCGGCGGGGCATGGTCGCGAGGTCGAAGTCGCGGGGCTCCGCATCGTCGACCTCCTCCCAGCGCAGCGGCGCGGACACGGGGGCGTGGGGCCTCGGGCGGACGGAGTAGGCGGAGGCGATGGTCCGGTCGCGTGCCGTCTGGTTGTAGTCCAGGAAGATCTTCCGGCCCCGCTCCTCCTTCCACCAGGCGATGGTCACGTGCTCGGGCATCCGCCGCTCCATCTCGCGCCCGACGGCGATCGCGGCGCGGCGCACCTGGGTGAAGGTCCAGCGGGGCTCGATGGGCACGAAGACGTGCAGCCCGCGGCCGCCCGAGGTCTTGGGCCAGCCGCGCAGGCCGCCGTACTGGTCGAGGACCGCGCGCAGTTCGTGGGCGGCGCGCACCGCGTCGGCGTAGTCGGTGCCGGGCTGCGGGTCGAGGTCGATGCGCAGTTCGTCGGGGCGGTCGACGTCGTCGCGGCGCACCGGCCACGGATGGAAGGTGAGCGTGCCGTACTGCGCGGCCCACACGACGGCGCCGGTCTCGGTCGGGCACATCTCGTCGGCGCTGCGGCCGCTGGGAAAGGTGATGTGCGCGGTGGGGATCCAGTCCGGCATGCTCTTGGGGGCGCGCTTCTGGAAGAACCACTCTCCGGTCACCCCGTCCGGGTAGCGCTCCAGGGTGGTGGGGCGGTCCCGCAGAGCGCGCAGGATGCCGGGACCGACGGCCATGTAGTACCGCGCCAGGTCCAGCTTGGTGAAGCCGCGCTCCGGGAAGAAGACCTTGTCCGGGCTGGACAGCCGTACCGTCCGGCCCGCCACCTCCAGCTCCACCGCATCGCCCATGCGAGCCACGGTAGGCGCCCGCCCCGGTCCTCGCACACCGGGCGAACCGCCTCCTGCGGCAGCAGAATCGGAGGCATGGACCTGCCGGTGATGCCCCCCGTGAAGCCGATGCTCGCCAAGCCCGTGGCGGCGATCCCGCCGGACATGCAGTACGAGGCCAAGTGGGACGGCTTCCGGGCCATCGTGTTCCGCGACGGCGCCGAGGTGGAGCTGGGCAGCCGTACCGGAAAGCCGCTCACCAGGTATTTCCCCGAGCTGGTGGAGGCGGTGCGGGAGCGGCTGCCCGAGCGGTGCGTGGTGGACGGGGAGATCGTGATCGCGCGGGAGGGGCGCCTGGACTTCGACGCGCTGACGGAGCGGATCCATCCGGCGGACTCGCGGGTGCGGATGCTCGCGCAGAGGACACCGGCGTCGTTCGTGGCGTTCGATCTGCTGGCGCTGGACGACGAGTCGCTGCTGGACGTGGAGCTGGGCGACCGGCGTGCCCTGCTGGAGAGGGCGCTGTCCGGGGTGCGCCCGCCCGTCCACCTGGCGCCGGCGACCACGGACCGTGCGGTGGCCGAGCAGTGGTTCGAGCAGTACGAGGGGGCCGGCCTGGACGGGGTGATCGCCAAGCCGCTCACCCTGCCCTACCGTCCGGACGAACGCGTGATGTTCAAGGTCAAGCACGAGCGCACGGCGGATGTCGTCGTGGCGGGCTACCGCTTCCACAAGAGCGGCCCCGTCGTGGGGTCGCTGCTGCTCGGGCTGTACGACGACCGGGGGGCGCTCCAGCACGTGGGGGTGTCGGCCGCGTTCCCGATGAAGCAGCGGGAGCGGCTGGTGGAGGAGCTGGAGCCGCTGCGGATGGAGGACGTCACCGGCCATCCCTGGGCCGCCTGGTCGGACGAGGAGGCGCACGAGACGGCCCGGCTGCCGGGGGCGCCGAGCCGTTGGTCGGGGAAGAAGGACCTGTCCTGGGTGCCGCTGCGGCCGGAACGGGTGGCGGAGGTGGCGTACGACCACATGGAGAAGGGGGAGCGTTTCCGGCACACGGCGCGCTTCCGCCGCTGGCGCCCGGACCGCACCCCCGAGAGCTGTACGTACGAGCAGTTGCAGGAACCGGTGCGCTACGACCTCGCGGAGATCCTCGGCACCGCGGAGTGACCCTCCGGTGGGGGTCGCCTCGGGCCGGGTGTCATCCCCGGCGCCCCAGGCGGCGTTCGATCGCCGCCGACGCGTTCCGGCGGTCGGTGGCGAGCGCCTGCCGGGCCTCCTCGGCCGAGCCGAAGCCCAGAGCCGCCGCGATCGCCTCCCAGGCGACACCGCCCGCGAGGAGGGCCTCCACCGCGGCACCGACGGCGACGCCCGCCTCATGGCGGGCGCGGTCCAGTTCGGCGAGGGTGCGCAGCAGGTCGGGTGCCGTCGCGGCGTCCGTGAGGCCGCTCTGGGCCGCGTGCCGTGCCTGGTCGGCGGTGACCCACCAGTCCGCGGAGGTGTGCGGGGAACGGGTGGCGAGGGTCCGGTCCACGGTGGTGCCGCCTTCCTTCGCGGGTACACGTCTCGGGTGCCGCCGGGCACCCCAGTCTAGGTCCGGTGATCCGGAATGCGGTGTTCACGGTCCGCTGAACGGACCAGCGGGCCGTCTCCGGCTCACCGGCCGTCCGGGGCGCGCCCGGCGAGCGGCAGACCGGCCCGCGCTCCACGGCGGCCCCACGGCTCCGCGGGCACCGGGGTCAGGTCTTGGTGGCCGCGAGCGGCTCCGCCGGGTTGCGCAGGTCCTCCGCGGCGTCCGCGACACGCCGGATGAGGTCGAGGAAGAGGGTCTGCTCCTCGGGCGTGAGCGGGGCCAGGAAGACCTGGTTCATCCGGGCCGTGCGCACGGTCAGCTTGCGGTGCGTGCGCACACCGTCCTCCGTGAGGCGCAGCAGGAAGCGGCGGCCGTCCTGCGGGTCGCGGACCTTGTCCAGAAGGCCCCGCCGGCCGAGCCGGCTGATCACCTCGGCGATGGTGGACCGGTCGAGACCCACCCGCTCCCCGACGGTGCGCTGGTCGAGGCCCGGCTCGGCGACGAGGGCGTTCAGGACCGCGAACTGGGGCGAGGTGATCTCCTCCGAGACCATCGTGTTCCACAGCAGGTAGTGCGCCTGCTGGAGCCGCCGGGCCAGGTGCCCGGGGTGGGCGGAGAGATCCACCGCGGCCATGAGCGCTCCTCAGCGTCGTCCGTCGTGCTTCGGCCATTCCATCGGTGCACTGAACAATACCGCCTGCTGTTCACCCCGTTTGTCCCCGCTCATGAGGCACGTCTCCCGAGCCCTCTGGGCTCTTGACGGACTAAGTCGACGAGTGGCAGCGTGAGGGAACCTCGCAGAAATAATCAGTGCGCTGAGTAATTCGGTGATCCTTGTGGTGTCGCGGACAGATGGGGCTTGACGGATGGACAAGGTGGTCGCCACGGCCCTGGAGGCGGTGGCCGACGTGCCGGACGGCGCGTCGCTGGCGGTGGGCGGGTTCGGGCTGAGCGGTGTGCCCGACGCGTTGATCGAGGCGCTGTACGAGCGCGGGGTCAGCGGCCTGAGCGCGGTGAGCTGGAGGTCGAGATGATCCCGCAGGGCACGCTGGCCGAGCGGCTGCGCGCGGGCGGGGCCGGCATCCCCGCCTTCTACACACCGGCGGGTGTGGGGACCCAGGTCGCCGAGGGCGGGCTGCCGTGGCGCTACGACGGGCACGGCGGGGTCGCTCTGGTCTCGCCGCCGAAGGAGGTGCGGGAGTTCGACGGAGTCGAGTACGTGCTGGAGCGCGGCATCCGGACCGACTTCGCGCTGGTGCGGGCGGCGAGGGGCGACCGGCACGGGAACCTCGTCTTCAACAAGTCCTCCCGGAACTTCAACCCGCTGGCGGCCATGGCGGGCAAGGTCGCCATCGCCGAGGTGGAGGAGCTGGTGGAGCCCGGGGAGATCGATCCGGACGCGGTGCATCTGCCGGGCATCTTCGTGCAGCGGGTCGTGGCGCTCACCCCGGAGCAGGCCGCCGACAAGAAGATCGAACGGCGCACGGTCTCCGCGCCCGAGGCACGAGGAACGGTGAGTGCGTGATGGCGTGGACCCGTGAGCAGATGGCGGCCCGCGCGGCGCGCGAGCTGAAGGACGGTCAGTACGTCAACCTCGGCATCGGGCTGCCGACCCTGATCCCCAACTTTCTGCCCGAGGGCGTCGAGGTGGTCCTGGAGTCGGAGAACGGCATCCTGGGCACCGGCCCCTACCCCACCGAGGAGGAGGTCGACCCGGACCTGATCAACGCGGGCAAGGAGACGGTCACGGTGCTGCCCGGCGCCGCCTTCTTCGACTCGGCGCTGTCGTTCTCCATGATCCGCGGCGGGCACATCGACGTCGCCGTGCTGGGCGCCATGCAGGTCTCCGAGAAGGGCGACCTGGCCAACTGGGCGATCCCGGGAAAGATGATCACGGGGATCGGCGGGGCGATGGACCTGGTCCACGGCGCCCGCACCGTCATCGTCGTGATGACCCACACCGCCAAGGACGGCAGCCCCAAGATCCTGAAGGAGTGCGCGCTGCCGCTGACCGGCCGGGCCTGCGTCGACCGGATCATCACCGACCTCGGCGTCCTCGACGTCACCGACGAGGGCCTGGTCCTCGTCGAGACCGCACCCGGGGTGGGTGTCGAGGAGATCACCGCCAAGACCGACGCCTCGCTGACCGTCGCGGAGGAACACGCATGAAGACCGTCTACGTCGTCGACGCGGTCCGCACCCCGATCGGCCGCTACAACGGCGGCCTCGCGGGCGTCCGCCCGGACGACCTCGCCGCCCACGTCCTCCGCGAACTGCTGGCCCGCACGCCCGGGCTGGACCCCGCACGCATCGACGACGTGTACTTCGGCAACGCCAACGGGGCCGGCGAGGAGAACCGCAACGTCGGCCGCATGGCCGCCCTGCTGGCCGGTCTGCCCACCTCGGTGCCGGGCGTGACGGTGAACCGGCTGTGCGCCTCGGGCCTGGAGGCGGTCATCCAGGCCGCCCGCGCCATCGCCGTCGGGGACGCCTCGATCGCGCTGGCGGGTGGCGTGGAATCCATGACCCGCGCCCCCTATGTGCTGCCCAAGAGCGACAAGCCGTTCCCGGCCGCCCACACGGAGCTCTACTCCACCACGCTGGGCTGGCGCATGGTGAACCCGGAGATGGACCCGCAGTGGACCATCCCGCTCGGCGAGAGCGCGGAGCTGATCGCCGACAAGCACAAGATCAGCCGCGAGCAGCAGGACGAGTTCGCCCTGCACAGCCACCAGAAGGCGGCCAGGGCACAGCGGCAAGGCCTGTTCGACGCAGAACTCGCCCCCGTCACCATTCCGCAGCGCAAGGGTGACCCGCAGGTCCTCGCCACCGACGAGTGCGTACGCCCGGACGCCTCCCTCACCGCGATGGCCAGGCTCAAGCCGTCCTTCCGCAGCGAGAACGGCACCGTGACCGCGGGCAACGCCTCCCCGCTCAACGACGGCGCCGCCGCCCTGCTCCTGACCGACGAGGAAGGGCTCGAGGCCGTCGGCCGCGAACCCCTCGCCCGCGTCTCGGCGACCGGTGTGTCGGCCGTCGACCCGCAGTACTTCGGTCTCGCCCCGGTGGCGGCGGTCAACCGCGCCCTGGCCAAGGCGGGCAGGAGCTTCGACGACCTGTCGGTCCTCGAACTCAACGAGGCCTTCGCCGCCCAGGTCCTGGGCTGCCTCGCGGAATGGCCCGAGTTCGACCCGGCCGTCCTCAACCCGCAGGGCGGCGCCATCGCCCTCGGCCACCCGCTCGGCGCCTCCGGTGCCCGTCTCGCCGGCACCGTCGCCCACCAGCTCGCCCGTCGCGGCTCCGGCACCGGCGTCGCCACCCTGTGCATCGGCGTGGGCCAGGGCCTCGCCCTCGTCCTCGAACGCTAGGAACACCCATGGCTCTCACTCAGCAGGACATCGACCTCGAGATCGCGGCCGAGCACGCCGCCTACGAGAAGCGGGTCGCCGACGGCGGGCCCGTCGAACACCACCCGCGCCGCGACTACGCGCCCTACCGCTCCTCGGTGCTGCGCCACCCGAAGCAGCCGCCGATCACCATCGACGTCGCCAAGGACCCGGAGCTGGTGGAGCTGTCCTCCCCGGCCTTCGGCGAGCGGGACATCACCGAGATCGACAACGACCTCACCCGGCACCACCGGGGCGAGCCCATCGGGGAACGGATCACCGTCTCGGGCCGCCTGCTCGACCGCGGCGGGCGTCCGATCCGCGGCCAGCTCATCGAGATCTGGCAGGCGAACGCGGCCGGCCGGTACGCGCACCAGCGCGAGCAGCACGACGCCCCGCTCGACCCGAACTTCACGGGCGTGGGCCGCACGCTCACGGACGACGACGGCTTCTACCGCTTCACCACCATCCAGCCGGGCCCGTACCCGTGGCGCAACCACGTGGGCGCCTGGCGTCCGGCCCACATCCACTTCTCGCTCTTCGGCACGGCGTTCACACAGCGGCTCGTGACGCAGATGTACTTCCCGAACGACCCGCTGTTCCCGTACGACCCGATCCTGCAGTCCGTGACGGACGACGCCGCCCGGCAGCGGCTCGTGGCGACATACGACCACAGCCTGTCGGTGCCGGAGTTCTCGCTCGGCTACCACTGGGACATCGTGCTCGACGGCCCGCACGCCACCTGGATCGAGGAAGGACGCTGACCTGCCATGACGAGGATCGACACGAGCAGGCCGGAGAGCGTGCTGCCCACCCCGTCGCACACCGTCGGCCCGTTCTACGGGTACGCGCTACCGTTCCCGGGCGGGGCCGACATCGCGCCGGTGGGCCACCCGGACACCATCACCCTCCAGGGGTACGTCCTCGACGGCGAGGGCAACCCGCTGCCGGACGCCTTCGTGGAGCTGTGGGGGCCCGGCCCCGACGGCACCCTCCCCACCACCGACGGCTCCATCCGGCGCGACCCGGCGACCGGCGGCTACCTGGGCCGCAACGGGGTGGAGTTCACCGGCTGGGGCCGCATCCAGAGCGACGCCAACGGCCACTGGTACGCCCGTACGCTGCGGCCGGGCGCCCGCGGGCGCAGCGCCCCGTACATCAGCGCCTGCGTCTTCGCGCGCGGTCTGCTCATGCACCTGTTCACCCGGATCTACCTCCCCGGCGACGAGGCGGCGCTCGCCGCGGACCCGCTGCTCGCCCGGCTCGAGCCGGAGCGCCGCGACACGCTGATCGCGGTGGACGGAGGCGACGGCACGTACCGTTTCGACATCCGCCTTCAGGGCGAGGGCGAGACGGTGTTCCTGGAGTTCCGGTGACCTCTGCAGAGTCCGACAGCGGCCTGCTCGCCCCCGGGTGGGCGGGCTCCCCGGCCGCGTCCGCGACGAGCGACGGCGCGTACCTGCGGGCGCTGCTCGACGCGGAGGCGGCGCTGACCCGGGCGCAGGCCGGACTGGGGCTGGTTCCCGAGGAGGCGGCCACGGCGGTGACCTCGGCGGCCGGGTCCGGTCCCTTCGACGTGCGGGACATCGCGCTGCGGGCCCGCAGCGGCGGCAATCCGGTGATCCCGCTCGTCGCCGACCTGACGGAGGCGGCCGGTCAGGAGTACGGGCCGTACGTCCACCGGGGCGCGACCAGTCAGGACATCCTCGACACGGCGACGATGCTGGTCGCCGCGCGCACCCTGGACCTGGTCCTGGCCGACCTGGAGCTCACGCAGGAGGCGCTGGCCCGGCTCGCCGCGCGGCACCGGGACACGGTCCTGCCGGGGCGGACGCTCACCCAGCACGCGGTGCCGACGACCTTCGGGCTGAAGGCGGCGGGCTGGCGGTCGCTGGTGCTGGACGCCCGGGACCGGCTGCGGGCGGTACGTGACGGGCTGCCCGCTCAACTGGGCGGCGCGGCGGGCACCCTGGCCGCGTTCACGGCGTACGGCGCGGCGGATCCGACGGCGCTCGTGGCCGCGTACGCACGGGAACTCGGCCTGCGCGCACCCGAGTTGCCGTGGCACGCCCTGCGCACCCCGATCGCGGATCTCGCGGGCGCCCTCGCCTTCACGGCCGGAGCGCTGGGCAGGACCGCCGCGGACGTCCTCACCCTCTCCCGTACCGAGATCGCCGAGGTCGCCGAGGACGCCGGCGGGGGTTCCTCCGCGATGCCGCACAAGGCGAACCCGGTACGGGCGACGCTGATCGCGGCGGCCGCCCGGCGCGCACCGCAGCTCGCGGCCACCCTCTACGGGTCACTGGCCGCCGAGGACGAACGCCCGGCCGGGGCCTGGCACGCCGAGTGGGAGCCGCTGCGCGATCTGCTGCGAGTGGTGGGCGGCGCCGCGCACGACGCCGTGCCCCTGGCCGAAGGCCTGCGGGTGGACGCGGACGCCATGCGCGAACACCTCGGCCTCACCCACGGGTTGGTCGTCTCCGAGCGGCTGGCGGCGGAGCTGGCGCCCGTGCTGGGCCGCGCCCGCGCCCGGGAGCTGCTCACCGAGACCGCCCGGCGCACCCGCACCGAGGGCCGCACCCTCGCCGAACTGCTCGCCGAGGTACCGGAGTTGAAGGACGTCGACGTCGCAGCCCTCACCGACCCGGCCCAGTACACCGGCTCCGCGGGAGCCCTCACCGACCGTGCCCTGGAGCGCCCGTGACCGACAAGCTGTTGCACCACCGCGTGGAGGGTCCCGCCACCGCTCCCCCGCTGATCCTCGGCCCGTCGCTCGGCACCTCGTACGCCCTGTGGGACTCGGTGGCGCCGGAGTTGTCCGTCACCCACCGGGTGATCCGCTGGGACCTGCCCGGCCACGGCGGCTCGGCCCCGGACCTCATCCGACCGGGCGCGACGGTCGGCGACCTCGCCGAACGGGTCCTGGCGCTCGCGGACTCGCTGGGTGTCGACCGGTTCGCGTACGCCGGGGTGTCGCTCGGCGGGGCGGTGGGGCTGCACCTGGCCGTGCACCACCCCGAGCGGGTCTCCTCACTGGCCGTCATCTGCTCCTCCGCCCACTTCAACGGCTCGAAGCCGTGGGAGGAGCGGGCCGCGCTGGTACGCCGCGAGGGTCTGGCGCCGGTCGCCGCGACCGCCGACTCCCGCTGGTTCACGGCCGGGTTCACCGTGCCGCGGCTGGTGCAGGACCATCGGGACGCGGACCCGGAGGCGTACGCCGCCTGCTGCGACGCGCTCGCCGCGTTCGACATCCGTGACCGGCTGGCGTCGATCACCGCGCGGACGCTGCTGATCGCGGGCCGCGAGGACCCGGCGACGCCGCCGGCACATCTGCGGGAGATCGCGGACGCGGTGCCCGGCTCCGCGCTGGTCGAGCTCCCGGGCGCCTCGCACCTGGCGCCCGCGCAGTGCCCGAAGGCCGTCGTGGCGGCGTTGCGGACGCATCTGACCGGAGCGCCGGAGCGGGGCATGGAGGTACGCCGCCAGGTCCTGGGCGACGCCCATGTGGACCGGGCGCAGGCGCGCCAGACCCCCTTCACCGCGCGCTTCCAGGACTTCATCTCCCGCTACGCCTGGGGCGAGATCTGGACCGATCCGACGCTGTCCCGTCGTGAACGCAGCATGATCACGCTGACGGCGCTGGTCGCGCACGGCCACTACGACGAGCTGGCCATGCACGTCCGGGCGGCCCGGCGCAACGGGCTGACACCGGAGGAGATCGGCGCGGTGCTGTCGCAGACGGCCGTCTACTGCGGGGTGCCGGCGGCGAACTCGGCGTTCGCGGTGGCGCAGCGGGTGCTCGCGGAGGAGGAGGCCGCCGGAGGGTGACCCTGCTGGTCGTAGCTTCAGCAGCACCCCTCACGGAGCGCCCGCGCGTGTCTAGGGTGGAAGCATGTCGACTGTTCTCATCACCGGTGCCACCTCCGGACTCGGCCGGTATGTCGCCTTCGAACTGGTCCGTTCCGGGCACGTCGTCCTCGCCCACGGGCGCGACGCGGGCCGTACCGACCGGCTGGTCGCGGAGTTGCGCACCGAGGGTGAGGCGCACGGCTTCGTCGCCGACCTCGCCTCGCTGGACGCGGTGCGCCGGCTCGGTGACGAGGTCGCCGCGGCGCACCCCGAGCTGGACGTCCTGATCAACAACGCGGGTGTGGGCGGCGGCGCGCGCGGCTCCGGCCGCGAGGTGAGCGCCGACGGCCACGAACTGCGGCTCGCGGTCAACCATCTGGCGCCGGTCGCCCTCACCCGTGCCCTGCTGCCGGTGCTGCGGCAGAACCCTCCCGCGCGGATCGTCAACGTGGGCTCGGCGGGCCAGGAGCCGCTGGACTTCGACGACCCCGAGCTGACGCGCGGCTACAACGGTGTCTCGGCGTACTGCCGCAGCAAGTTCGCCCTGGCCGCGCACACGTTCGCGCTGGCGGAGGAGCTCCAGGGCACGGGTGTGTCGGTGAACGTCCTGCACCCGGCGACCTACATGGACACGGCGATGGTCCGCGAGGCGGGGGTCACACCGTGGAACACGGTCGCGGACGGGGCGGCCGGGGTACTGGCGCTTGCCACGCAGGACGTGGGCAGCGGTGGGTACTTCGACGGCACGCGACCGTCACGGGCGCACGAGGGGACGTACGACCGCGAGGTGCAGAAGCGCCTGACGACGGTCACGGATCAACTGCTCGCGCTGTAGCCGCGCCACGACAGGGGCGCGCCGGGGCTGTGGCGTCAATCGGATCCCAGCGCATCCCGAGCCCGAACAGCCAACCCGTCCGCCCCGCACGACTCCGCCAACGACAGCCCCCGTTCGAGCTCGGGCACCGACCTCGTGGCGATTCCGTACTCGACGAGCGCGGCAGCGTGTTCGTACTGGCAGGGAGAGGCCTCGAGGTAGGTCACGGCCTGTGCGGCCAGGCGCACCGCACGCTGCCCCGTCTCCAGGGCGGCGGCCACCCGCAGGGCCTCGCCGATGGCCGTGTCGGTGCCGAAGAACTCGGCCTGCCGGCGGGCCGTCGCGGCCAGATCGGCGGCACGGCGCGGATCCTCGGTCGCCAGCGCCCGCGCCAGGTCCCCGGCCCAGGGCGCCAGCACCGTGTTGTGCCCGCGTCCCGCGCACGCCTTCTCGGCCGCTTCCAGCTCGCCCACGCCCTCCTCGGTCCGCCCGACGGCGAGCAGCAGCCGGCCGCGCACGGAACGGGTGTCGGGCAGCACGATCGTGGACGGGTACGGGGGTGCGAAGCCGCACCGCTCGGCGAGGGACCAGGCCTCCTCGACGTGTCCCCGGGCGAGCAGCGTGTCGACGAGGCCGCAGGTCGCCGACCAGTACAGGGGCAGCCCGCGCCCGACGCGCTCGGCGAGACGCAGCGACTCGCGCAGGGAGGTCTCGGCTTCCCGGAGCCGGCCGCGCCTGCGGTGCGCGAGTCCGAGGTAGGCGTGGGCCAGGGCGAGGTGGCCGCCGCTCCAGCCGGCGGACTCATAGGCGCGCAGGGCCTCCGCGAACAGGCTCTCGGCCCGGTCGAGCCGGTCGGTGTAGGCGTACGCGCTGCCCAGCATCAGCAGCAGTTCGATGCCCCACTCGGTGTCGGTCCAGCCGAGTCCAGGGGCGAGGCGGCCGTTGACGAGGGCGCGGTCGCAGACTTCCACGACCTCTTCGGCGTTCTCGCCGTGGGTCATCGCGTCGAAGCCGCGCAGGATGAGCAGGGCACGCTCGGAGTTGTTCCGGCCGGTGCAGGTGCGGGCGAGTTCGGCCAGCTCACGGGAGCGTGCCGGGGAGTCCTCCTCGGCCGCGTGGATGCTCTCCCACATGTAGTGGACGGCCTGCAGACGCATCCGGGAGGGGCCCGGCTCCAGACGGGCCGCCTCCTCGTCGACGGTGCGGATGGCGTCGTCGAGCTGGTCGTTGTGCAGCAGGGCCTGGGACAGGCGGTAGACGGCGTCCACGCGGTCGTCGCCCTCCAGGCCGGGCAGGGCGAGGGCGGCCTGGAGGTAGTCGATGGTGGTGGCGGGTGAGGTCAGCAGCGTGGCGCAGCCCAGTTCGTAGAGCACGTACGGCTGGATCTCGGGCGTCGGCGGCTCGAGCAGGGCGCGTTCCAGACAGCGGCGGGCCGCTTCGGGGGCGCCGACGGCGAGGTGTTCGCGCGCGGCCTGACGCATCTGCTCGACCAGTTCCTCGTCGTCGTCCGGGTGGACCTCGAGGAGGTGGCGGGAGGCGGCCGCCGCGCCGAGGCCGGAGTCGGTGACGACCCGTGCGGCGATGCCGTGCATGGCGGTGCGCAGCCCGTCGGGGATGGAGCGGTAGACGGCGCTGGCGATCAGCGGGTGGACGAACTCCAGCTCCGCTGCGTCGGTCCGGCGGCCCGCCGCATCGGGTCGGGTCATGATGCGGGCGGCGCCGAGCAGCTCGGCGCAGCGCGCGGCTTCGTCGGGGCTCATGGTGGCGAGCCGGGCCACCAGGTCCACGGTGATGCCGGTGCCGAGGATCGCCGCGGCCCAGGCGAACCGGGTGGCCTCTATGCCGAGTCCCTCAAGGCGGGCGACGAGGCCGTTGCCGCGGGCCGAGCGGTTCAGGTCCCGCAGCTCGGCGCAGGACGCCTCGACCGGGTCGAGCTGGCTGTCCTGCACCTTGGCGAGCAGTTCGACGGTCTCGTACGGGTTGCCGCCGGTCACGGCCCACACCTCGCGGCAGAACGGGGCGTCGGCGTGCGCGCCGACGGTGGCCCGGGTGAGCCCGGCGGTCGCCTCGGGGGTGAGCGCGCTCAGGGTGCTGACCGGGCGGCGGGCCGCCGCGGTGATGGCGTCGAGGTGGCGGGCGCCTTCGCCGCCGGCCTCGCCGGGGCGGAGGGCGACCACGAAGAGCACGCGCAGGTCGTCGAGGCGTTCGCAGCAGGCGGCCAGCCAGTGCAGGGTCTCCTGGTCGGCCCACTGGGCGTCGTCGACGATCAGGACCAACGGCCACTCGCGCCGGGCGAGCCGGAAGACGACCTCGACCAGGCCGTCGCACACGCCCTGCGGGTCGGCCTGCCGCTCGCCGGGGTCCGCGATGCCGAGGGCGGGGCCCGCGACCTCGTACCAGTCGCCCAGGTACTCGCGCGCCTCCTCCGGCATCAGGGAGAAGAGCATCGGCTGGAGCAGTTGCCGTACGACGTTGAACGGCACGGAGGTGACGGTCTCACCGCCGCGCGCCCACCACACCGCGCAGCCCCGCTTCTCCGCGATGCGGCGTGTCTCGGCGAGCAGGGCGGTCTTGCCGATGCCGGCCTCCCCGCTGAACACCAGCAGACTCCCCGACTCCGAGGGCGACGAGTCGTCGCTCAGGGCGTCGACCGCCTCGGTGATGACGGCGAGTTCCGCGTCGCGTTCCCACAGGGAAGCCGAGGCGGCCGCGCCGGGCCGTGCCTCCGTCATCCCGGTACCTCCCCAGGTCGCCCAAACGACGTACGGACATCGAGCCTAGCCGTCCCCGTGCGTCGGTGGAGGGAGGTCGGACCACCTGTTGCCGTGACGGGTGACACGAGGCACCCCGGGGCGACGCGATCGGGCGCCGACCAGCCCGGCCGCGGGTAATCGATCGTCAAAGTCCGTGCGGGGCAAGCGCATTCTCCCCCCTGCGGCGGCAACCGGCTTCCACGGCACGTGCCGTACCGCCGTGCGGTACCGGCTCGCGGGCCGGAGCGGAACGCGGGATGACGGGACGGTACGGGGCGGAGCCGCCGCGGGTGACGGGGCCGTCGCCGCGCCGTCGCCGGTGGGTTGTCGCGGGCGGCCCGGGGGCCGCTGGCGCCGTCTCCGGGCCCGCTCGGCGTCCGCGACCGTGGTCCTCGACGCACCACCGGGCGGGAGCTTCCGTCCGGCGCCGTGCCGTGGGCCGGGGGGGGGAGGGGGGAGGGGGGGGGGGGGGGGGGGGGGGGGGGGGGGGGGGGGGGGGGGGGGGGGGGGGGGGGGGGTGGGGCG
>NZ_JBVHTR010000015.1:100143-109625 GCF_055565775.1 Streptomyces sp. NPDC028331
GGGATTTTCTGTGGGGGGGTGTGTGGGGGGCCGCCTGACTGACCTTGGGGGTGGTTGGTGGGGCGGTCGGGCGGGCGGTCGGGCGGCCGGTCGGGCGGGCGGTCGGCGTCGTGGGAGGGCCGGCTCGGGTGGGCGCTCTCATCCGCCTTTCACTCGCGCCTCATACCGTGGGGGCATGACGCAGGTGACTCCTCCCGGGTGGTACCCCGACCCGGGGCAGACAAGTGACGGGCCCGCCACCGAGCGCTGGTGGGACGGCAGGGCATGGACGGACCGGGTCCGCCCCGTGGACGCGGGCGCCTCGTGGGGTCCGCCGGCGCAGCCGCCGGTCGCCGGCGCGTATCCGGGCGGGCCGTTCCCCACCACCCCCTGCCCGGGTGCCGCGCCCTACCCGGGTGCCGGGCCCGCCCCGGCGCGGCGCGGGGTGCGGACCGGGATAGCCGTGGCGGCGGCGATCGTGGTGCTGGCGGGCATAGGCGGCGGTGTCTACGCACTCACCGCGCAGGACGGCGGAAGCGGCCGCTCCGCAGGTGCCCAGGGTCCGGGCGGCGCGGGCGGCTTCGGCGGCCGAGGAGGTCAGGGGGGCGGGGGCGGCCAGGGCGATCCGTTCGGCGGGCAGGGCGGGCCCTTCGGCGGCGGTTCCGGAGGGTCGGGCGGTTCCGGCGGGTCGGGCGGTCAGACGCCCGGGCCCGGACAGCCGGGGACCGAGGACGGGTACGCCACCGACCCGTTCAACGGCATCAGCATCCCGGTGCCCGCCGGCTGGACCGGCCAGACCGTCGACGGAGGGGCGGCCGTCCAGTCAAACAACACCTACAAGTGCCCCGGTGACACCTCGAAGACCTGCAACACCGGCGGGGCGTACTCGGCCTCCGCCGAGCAGCAGGGGCTGACGGCCACGACCGCTCGGGCGGCGGCCGAGCAGGACATCACCAAGAACGCCGAGGAGTCCTACGGGGGCTCGTCCTACGGCGGGATCACCTCGCACCAGGTGCTGGCCTCCGAAGCGGTGACGGTGGCCGGGCAGAAGGGCTACATGGTCCGCTGGAAGGCGGTCACCGCGAAGGGCACGGACGGCTATGTCGAGTCGCTGGTCTTCCCGTCGCCCGCCGACCCCCAGCAGCTCGTCGTGGTGCGCTTCGGCATCGACGCCGGGTCCGGCGCCCCCAAGCCGTCCGTCCTGGACCAGATCACCAAGGGCATCAAGACGTCCTCGGCGAGCGGCTCGGGGCAGAAGGTCTGAGCCGCTCCCGGCCCGCGATGCGGCCGGGCGGGGCTCCCTCCGCTCCAGGGGAGCCCCACCCGGCCGGGTGCGCGCCGCCCCCGTCCCCACGGTGCGGCGCGGTCGGGCCGACGTCCGGTCATCCCACGGACGGCGACCCGGTTCTCAGGTGAGTCCGAGCGACGGGAGCACCACGGCCTCGACGAAGCGCGTGAGGTACTCCTCGTCCGCGTACTCCCCCTCCAGGAGGGGACGGACCCGCAGCACGCCGAGCAGTTGGGCGGGGACGTACTCCAGCGCCGGATGGCCGGCGGGCACCTCGCCGCGCTCCACACCACGCCGGACGATCTCCTGCAGCGCCCTGATCTCGGGCTCGACCAGTGCTTCGCGCAGCGCCCGCGCGAGTTCGGGGTCCTGCATCACGGCGTGGCCGAGGGCCTGGTGGAGCTTGGTGTCCCGGAGCGACCACTCGGCGGCGGCGCGCGCCACGGCCCGAAGGTCCCCGGCGAGCGAACCGGTGTCGATGCCCGCGAACCGCACACAGCGGCTCGCCCTCAGGGCGGCGGCCACGAACTGGGGCTTCGTCTTCCACTGCCGGTACAGCGTCGACTTGCTGCACCGGGTGACGGCGGCGACGCCCTCCATCGTGACCGCGTCGTAGCCGCATTCGCGGATCTGCTCCAGCACGGCGTCGAAGAACTCCTGCTCGCGCTCGGGCGTGAGCTTGGAGCGGCGCGAGGCGGCCACCGACTGCGGTGCCTCCGCTGCCTGCGACGTCATGGCTTCTGCTCCTCGGTCGTGGTCCCGGCCGGGTGGGCCGCTTCACACCAGTATATCGATACGCCAGTGTACCGGTACGGAAGCGTATCGGTACACTGGCGTATCGATGAGCCTTGGACAGGACCCACTCCCGTGTCGAGTGGGTCTTCTCCTGGGCTCACCACGCACCACCCCAGGCACATCCGTCAGCAAAGGGGGGCGGGGATGGATTCCCGCACCGAGCCCGAGAGGGAAGGGGAGGCCGCGACACACCGGCCGCCCCTCGTCCGCGAACTCCTTGTGGTCGCGGGGCTCTTCCTCGTCTACAAGTTCGGCCGGCGACTCGCGAACGGTCACACCGCGGAGGCGTTCCACAACGCGCACCGCGTCTGGGGCTGGGAGCGCGCACTCCGGCTGCCGGGCGAGGGCGCCGTGCAGTCCGCACTGCTGCACGGCGACACCCTCGTCCACACCGCGAACCTCTACTACGTCGCCGTGCACTTCACGGCCACCACGGCGTTCCTGGTCTGGCTCTACCTGCGGCGGCCCGGCCACTACCTGTGGGCCCGCCGGGTCCTCGCCCTGCTCACCGGCGCGGCGCTGGCCCTGCACCTGACGTTTCCGCTCGCCCCGCCGCGGATGCTCCACGCGGCGCACCTGGTGGACACCGGCCGGCTGTACGGGCCGACGGTGTACGGGGCGAAGCCGGCGACCGACTCCATGGCGAACCAGTTCGCCGCCATGCCCTCGCTGCACTTCGGCTGGGCCCTGATGGTCGCGATCGGCCTGATAGCGGCGACCCGGTCCCGATGGCGGTGGCTGTGGCTGCTGCATCCGCTGCTGACGCTGCTCGTGATCGTCGGCACGGCGAACCACTACTGGCTCGACGCGATCGTGGCGACGGCCCTGCTGGGCATCGCGCTGGCCGTGGTCCCCGCCCCGTCGGCGAAGCCGCGGGGAACGAGGCCGCGCACGGTTCCGTCGCCGAGGTCCGCCGAACCCCGGACGGCCGACGGGTCCGGCCTCGTGGGAGCGGGCCGGTGAACGCCGCCGTCCTCGCCGTCGTCCTGTCCCTGGTCTCCGCCGTCGCCTATGCAGCCGCCGCCGTGGCTCAGGAACGGCTCGCCGCCCGGGAGACCGGCACCGGCGTGATACGGCTGCTCGCGCGTGGCGCCTGGTGGTGGTCGGTCGCGCTGAACGCCTCCGCCGCGCTGCTGCACGTCGCCGCCCTCAAGTTCGGTCCGCTGACGCTGGTGCAGGCGCTCGGCGCGCTCACCCTGGTGGCCGCGGTGCCGCTCGGGGCGCGGGCGGCGGGACGCCGGGTCAGCGCGGTGGAGTGGCGGGGCACGGCCCTGACGCTGCTCGGTCTGGCCGCACTGCTGGTGACGGCGTCCGGCCCGGAGCCGGACCAGGCGCTGAGCCTCCCCGAGGCGCTGGCCGTCGCCGGGGTGACCACGGCCGCGATCGGCGTGCTGTCCCTCCCCCACTCCCGACTCCGCTCGAGCGGGCGGACCCCCACGGGCCCCCGCCCCGGGCTCCGGCACGCGACCGCCTCCGGTTTCGCGTCCGGTGTCGCCTCCGCGCTCACCCAGACGGTGACGGTGGCGGCGACGGACCGCTCGGCGTCCCCGCTGAGCGCGCACATCGTCGTGGTGGCGCTGCTGGTGGCGCTGTTCGCGACGGGTGGCCTGCTGCTGTCACAGACCGCGTACCGGGACGGCCTCGGCGCGCCACTGGCGCTCGTGACCCTCGCCAACCCGCTCGCGGCGGCGGTGATCGGCCTCAGCCTGCTCGGCGAACGGCTCCAGGGCGGCGCGGCCGGCCTGCTCCTCGCGGCGGTGGGCGCGGCTCTGGCGTCCTGGGGCGTGGTGACGCTGTCGCGGTCCGCCCCCGCCGCCCCGGCCCCCGTCGCCGACGACCATCCCGTCGCCGCGGTGCTGGCCCTGGAGCCGCGGCCGGCCCCCTGCGAGCCGTCGCCGCCCGCTCAGCGGCCGGCCGCGCCGGAGCACCTGACCAGCCTGTGAACGCACCGGTGGCCGGCACGCGCGCACGTGCCGGCCACCGCCGTTCTCGCCCCCGGGACCAAGCCCTTGCCGGTCCCGGGACCCAGCCGTTTCCGTCCCCCCGGGACCCAGCCGTCCCCCGGAACCCGGCCGCTTCCGCCGCCCCGCTCAGCCGAGACCGCGGGAGTCCTGCTTGAGTGCCGTGTCCACGGTCAGTGCGGTCGCCACCACCAGGCTCAGCAGCGGCTCGGGCAGTTGGTAGTGGATCTGCAGGACGTAGTTGTCCGCGGTCGTGAACATCGTCTTCGCCAGGCCCTCCCAGGTCTTGGTGATCCGGGCGACCTCGGTGTCGGCGTGGTCGACGATCGCGAAGTTCCAGGCGCGCCAGTTCTCCGCCTTGATCGCGCCGACCTGCCGGCCGTCCACGTTCATCGCGAAGTTGATCTTCCCGATCATGTTCTGCTGGACGATCTCGCCCACGACCTGCCCGTCCGGCCGCTCCACGACCACCCGCGACTTGAAGACCTTCGCGGGCCGGGTCAGGACCAGTTGCGGCTGCCCGTAGGCGTCGCGGATCTCCAGCTTGTGGGTCATGAACTGGTCCAGGCTGGAGACGAACCGCACCGCCTTCTTCAGCGCGCTCTGCCCGACCTCGGTGACCGATCCGAGCTGGTTGCCGTTCTGGTCGAAGACGCTGTACTCGTTGGTCAGCTCGATCAGCTTGGCCTTCTGGTTCACGACCAGCACCGGTTCGGTGAACAGCGTGCCGCCGCCGGAGCCGCTCGGGGCGACCCCGGCCTGCTGCTGCACCTGGCGCTGGACGCGCGGGTCCTGGGCCGCGGCCTGGTGACCGTGGAACTGCTGACCGGGTGCCGGCTGACCGTACGCCTGCTGCGGCTGCTGCGCCGCGGGCACCTGCTGCGGTGCCTGCGGTGCGGCCTGTGCCTGCTGGTCGGCGTGGGTGTGCTGCGTCCACTGCGAGCCGTCCCAGTAGCGCAGCGTGTGCGGTGCGCCGTGGGGATCGGGATACCAGCCTGCAGGTGTGTTCGAATGCGTGGTCACCGGGGCACACTACCGCGAGCCATCCGGAAATCCACCGGCACCGGACTCTCCCTCAGTCCGTCGCGATCGCGGGGTCGCTCACGCCCGGCCGCCCGTTCTCCACGTGCCCGGCGAAGCGGCGCAGGAAGGACGGATCGGCCTCGGAGGTGACGGTGAGGTCGTACCAGCGCCTGCTCGCCGCCAGGTCGACGGTGTGCTTCACGGTGGCGCCGGGCCGCACGGTGACCGTCTGCGGGCGGCCGCCGTAGCCGTCGGCGACCTTCAGCTTCACCGTGCCGGAGCCCCTGTTGGTGAAGGTCAGCGTCAGGTCGTCACCGGTGTGCCGGGCGGTGACCTCCGGACCGGCGGCCTTGTTGTGGCCCTTGAAGACGCGCAGGAAGCCGTTGGGGCCGTGCACGGTCAGGTCGTAGGAGCCGCTGGAATACGCCGAGTTCCAGGTGTCCGACACCGACTTGCCGGCCTCGGTGGTGTAGCTCCAGGGGCCGTCGGTGCGGTTGCCGGAGGTGACGAGGAAGGCGGCACCGGCGTGCGCGCCGGAGGCGAAGGCGAGGGTGAACGTCCCGGCCCCGGTGTCCGCCGAACCGTCCACGACCGGGGCGTACTTCAGCGGGCGGGTGGGCCGCAGACCGCGCTCCTGCTTGGGCAGGGTCCCGTTGGCCGGCGGGGTCGGCACGTAGTCGGGGTGGCGGTTGTGGTCCGGCGGCTGGTAGCCGTCGGTGGACGGCAGGGCGACCGGCTTGGTGTCCTTGCGGGAGAAGTCGAAGGCGGAGGTCAGGTCGCCGGTGATGGCGCGCCGCCAGGGCGAGATGTTCGGCTCGTGCACGCCGAAGCGGCGCTCCATGAAACGGATGACGGAGGTGTGGTCGAGGGTCTCGGAGCAGACGTAGCCGCCCTTGCTCCACGGCGAGACGACCAGCATCGGCACGCGCTGCCCGAGCCCGTAGGCGCCGGCGACGTGGCTGCCGTCGCCCTTGAAGAGGTCCGGGCCGACGTCGACCGTGGACTTGCCCTGCGCGGCGGAGGCGGGCGGAGTGGGCGGTATCAGGTGGTCGAAGAAGCCGTCGTTCTCGTCGTAGGTGATGAACAGGGCCGTCTTCGCCCACACGGCCGGGTCGGAGGTGAGCGCGTCCAGGACCTGGGAGACGTACCAGGCGCCGTAGTTGGCGGGCCAGTTGGGGTGCTCGGTGAACGCCTCGGGGGCCACGATCCAGGAGACCTGCGGCAGCTTGCCGGCCTTGACGTCGGCCTTGAGCCGGTCGAAGAAGCCTTCGCCCTTGCGTGCGTCGGTGCCGGTGCGGGCCTTGTCGTACAGGGGGTCGCCGGGCTTGGCGTTCTGGTACTGGGTGAAGTACAGCAGCGAGTTGTCGCCGTAGTTGCCGCGGTAGGCGTCCGGGATCCAGCCCCAGGAGCCGTTCGCGTCGAGGCCGTCGCCGACGTCCTGGTAGATCTTCCAGGAGACCCCCGCCTTCTCCAGGCGCTCGGGGTAGGTGGTCCAGTTGTAGCCCGCCTCGTCGTTGCCCAGGACCGGGCCGCCGCCCTGGCCGTCGTTGCCGGTGTACCCCGTCCACATGTAGTAGCGGTTCGGGTCGGTGGACCCCATGAACGAGCAGTGGTAGGCGTCGCAGATGGTGAAGGCGTCGGCGAGCGCGTAGTGGAAGGGGATGTCCTCGCGGGTCAGGTACGCCATGGTCGTGGAGCCCTTGGACGGGACCCACTTGTCGTACTTGCCGCCGTTGACGGCGGCGTGTGTGTCGTTCCAGCCGTGCGGGAGGTCCTGGATGAAGGCCAGACCCAGGTCGTCCGCGTCGGGGTGGAACGGCAGGATGTCCTTGGTGCCGTCCGACTGGTGCCAGACCGTCTTGCCGTTCTGCAGGGTCACCGGGTGCGGGTCACCGAAGCCGCGAACGCCCCTGAGTGTGCCGAAGTAGTGGTCGAAGGAACGGTTCTCCTGCATCAGGACGACGATGTGCTCGACGTCCTCGATGGTGCCGGTGCGGTGGTGGGCGGGAAGGGCGGCGGCGCGCTCGATGCTGTTGGAGAGCGCGGTGAACGCGGCAGTGCCGCCCGCGAGTTGGAGGAAACGGCGCCGATTCACTTCGGGCATGACGGGGTGACCTCTTGTCCTGACGGGGCGCGAAACGCCCGATGATGAGGGAACCTGCGCGAAGGGAGTGTTCCAGGAGCACCAAACGTCAGGAAAGGGTGCGGTGGCGTCCATGTGAAAGTCGTCGGTACGCGAGATGTGGGGCCGGCCAAGGGCCGTTGTGGTGCCGGCCAAGACCCGGTGCGCAAGCCGCCAAGACCTGCCCAAGAGGTCAGGGGCGCCCGCTCAGGGCCGAGGCGCGAGGAGGACGAGCTCCTCGGCGGCGTTCGCCGTCATGGCCGCGAGGTGGCCTGGAGCGGCGGGAGCGCCGTCAGGTCACGTCGCCGCGAGGCCCGCTCGGTCAGGCGTGGGGCCCGCCGTCCGCCGTCGGGCCGATGGGCAGCGCCAGGTGCGCCAGGTCGTCCGGCCGGGGGGTGGTCACCGGCCACAGCGGCGCCGGGGTCCCGTCGACGACCGCCGCCGGGGCGTCGGTCAGCTTCATCCGCTCGCGCAGGCGGCCGTAGAAGTCCGTCGGCCCCAGCCGGATGGCCCTCAGGCGCCGTTGGGCGGGGTACACGCCGATCCAGTCCCCGGGGTACAGGACGCCCCGCAGCTGGCCGTCGATGCTGACGGCGGCCTGGCCGGACCGTTCCAGCACCTTCAGCGCGACGGGTTCGTCGGGGGCCGCCACGACCGAGCGGTTGAACGCCATGTGCGGGGCGACCGGCGTGAAGACGAGGGCCTCCGCGCGGGGCGAGACGACCGGGCCGCCGGCGGCGAAGCTGTAGGCGGTCGAACCCGTCGGGGTGGCCACCAGCAGCGCGTCGGCGGAGTAGGAGGCCAGCAGCCGCCCGGCGAGGTAGACGCCGACCGACACCTGCCGGTCCCGCGCCAGCTTCTCCAGCACGACGTCGTTCAGCGCCATGACGTTCAGCGGAATGCCCCAGTCGTCACAGACCTCGCAGTGGGCACGCACCTGCGGAGGCGGCAGCAGGGGCCCGCGGCCGTACCGTGTGAGCGCCTCCATCTCGGCCGGCACCTCCAGCCGGCGCGAGGCGCGCAGGGTGAGCAGCATGCGGTGGTCGACCGAGAACCGGTCCTGCCGTACGGCGTCGAGCGCCTGGCGCACCCGCGTGACGGGCACCTCCGTCAGGAAGCCCACCCGGCCGAGATCGACCCCCAGGACCAGGGCGTCGTTCTCGGCCGCCAGCCGGGCGCCCCGCAGGAAGGTGCCGTCTCCGCCCAGGGTGACGATGAGGTCCGGGTCGCCCGCGGAGTCCACCTCGTCCCGGGCATGGCGCCGCCCACCGTCCTGCCACACGTCGATGTCGGAGCACTGCACGGCGTGCTCGTCACACCACGCACGCACGGTCCGGGCCGCGTCCACGGCTTCGGCACGGCCGCCGTGGACGACCAGGCCGATACGTCCCACGGTCACGTCTCCGCCTCCCCGTCACCTCGCGGATGATCGCCTGCTGCGCAGACCGGGCCGGCTTCCGCTCACCACGCCCACCTCCAGTCTGGCGGCGTTCGGTCCCCACGTCAGCGCGGGACGCACGCGGACGTGGACGCCCGCGGTGCGGAGCACGGGCGGAAACGCCCGGGCGCCGCTCGTGCGAGCGCCCCTTCGGTGTAGCCGGCCGGTCGGACAGGGCCCTCGGAGGCGCGCGATGGACTGCATCCGCCGGGTCCGGGACAGCGCCGTGCGAAGCCGTCAGCCGTCCGCGGCGCGGGCTGCCCCGGGCGCCCGGATCCGGTCCTCGGGTGCCCGGGCGGAAGCGGGAGCGGTGGGCACGGCGCCCGAAGCGTGCCGCGAACGGGTGAGTCCGCCGCCGGCCGAGTCGCCGTACGGGGCGTCGGCGGAGTCCGCCGGTACCGCCCCGACGGCCGCCTGCGGCACACCCAGAACACCCACGTCTCGGCGGGGTTCGTCTTCGGCGTCACCCGCTCCGCCCGCGCCGGGCAGCCGTGGATGCTGATGGAGCAGGCGCCCAGCGCGGTCAACTGGCGTGACCGCAACGGGCCCACGCCGTCGGGACGGATGCGGCTGTGGAGCCGGCAGGCGGTCGCCCAGGGCGCGGACGCGGTGCTGTACTTCCAGTGGCGCCAGTCCCGGGGCGGCGCCGAGAAGTACCACTCGGCGATGGTCCCGCACGGCGGCACCGACACCCGTGTCTTCCGCGAAGAGCCGTAGCGGAGCCGTCGAAACAAGGGACACACATGGGCACCTCAACACCCAGACGTGGGGGGGGGGGGGGGGGGGGGGTGGGTGGGGGGGGGGGGGGGGGGCGGGGGGGGGAGGGGGGGGGGGGGGGGGGGGGGGGGGGGGGGGGGGGTGGCCCTGCTTGTAGGG
>NZ_JBVHTR010000015.1:109635-212168 GCF_055565775.1 Streptomyces sp. NPDC028331
GAACAGAAAAAACAAAAACAAACCCCCACCCCCCCCCCCCCCCCCCCCCCCCCCCCCCCCCCCCCCCCCCCCCCCCCCCCCCCCCCCCCCCCCCCCCGCCCGTGCGACGTCAGCGTGTGGCGGGGAGGGGGTCGCGGGTCGGTGCGGGCGTCCCCTTCGGGCCGGGCTCGGCCGGCACCGCAGAAGGAGCGGAGGCACGGGCGTAGGGAATCTCGCCGCGCAGGACGGCCTTGGCCCGGTCCTCGTCGAGCTCGCCCTCCCAACGGGCGACGGCCAGGGTGGCGACGCCGTTGCCGACCAGGCTGGTCAGGGCGCGGGCTTCGGACATGAACCGGTCGATGCCGAAGATCAGGGCGAGGGCGGCGACGGGGACGTGCGGAACGGCGCTGAGGGTGGCGGCCAGGGCGATGAAGCCGGAGCCGGTGACGCCTGCGGCGCCCTTGGAGGTGAGCAGCATGACGGCGAGCATGGTCAGCTGCTGGGTGAGGCTGAGGTCGATGCCGAGGGCCTGGGCGAGGAAGACCGAGCCCATGGTCAGGTAGATGGCGGTGCCGTCGAGGTTGAAGGAGTACCCCGCGGGCAGCGTGATGCCGACGACCGGTTTCGAGGCGCCCGCGTGCTGAAGCTTGGCCATCATGCGCGGCAGGACGGGCTCGGTGGAGGAGGTGCCCAGGACGATCAGCAGTTCTTCTTTGATATAGCGCAGGAAGGGCAGCAGCCGCAGTCCGTTCAGGCGCATCACGGTCCCGAGGACGACCAGGACGAAGAAGAGGGCGGTCAGCCAGAACGAGCCGACCAGCAGGGCCAGGTGGCGCAGGGTGCCCAGACCGTAGTTTCCGATGGTGAAGGCCATCGAGCCGAACGCGCCGATCGGAGCCAGCCGCATGATCCAGCGGATGAGCGTGAACAGGACCGTGGAGAACTTCTCGATGCCCCGGGCGATGCCCAGGCCGGCCTCCCCGCCGGCGTGCAGGCCGAAGCCGAACAGCACCGACACCAGCAGCACCGGCAGGATCTCGTTGCCGCTCAGGGCGCTGACCAGGGTCGCCGGGATGATGGCGAGGAGGAACTCGGCGAAGCCCTCGTGGGCCGTGGTCGCCTCCGGCGGCAGGCCCTTGGTGGACAGGGTCGAGAGGTCGACGTGCAGACCGCTGCCCGGCTTGACGACGTTGACGACGACCAGGCCGATCACCATCGCCACGGTGGTCAGCACCTCGAAGTAGACCAGAGCCTTCAGACTCACGCGGCCCACCGTGCGGGCGTTGCCCATGGAGGCGATGCCGTGGACGACCGTGCAGAAGATGATCGGCGCGATGAACATCTTCACCAGCGCGATGAAGCCGTCGCCGAGCGGCTTGAGGTCGGCGCCGAAGGACGGCCACAGCCCGCCCACGGCGGCGCCGAGGAGGACGGCGATCAGGCACTGGATGTAGAGGTGGGACAGCATCCGGCGGATGCGGCCCGGTGGTGCGGTGACGGTACCCGGGGCGGCGTCGTTGCGGCTCATGCGGGGCGTCCTTCCAGGACGGGAACGAGGAGTTCGGCTCGGGCGATACGCCGGGCGGCGCGGTGCAGCAGCACCGTGGGGGACGCGCCGCCCGGTGCGGGGACGGCTCGGGTGGTGACCACGCCGGCGGGGGTGCCCAGACGCAGCGTGCCGTCGGCGGTCTGCCGGGCGACGCGGTGGGCGAGGGTGCCGGGGGTGGCGGCGGCCGTGGCCAGGGCCACGGCGGAGGTCAGTCCGATCGCCGGGTGCGGGGCGTGCATGGAGACCATGCGCACGGCCAGGTCGTACTCGTCCTGGTTGACGAGGACGCCCTGTGTGGTGCGATAGGGGGCGGGCCGGGCGACGATGCCCACCTTCGGCACCGCGTGGCTGACCGGATCGCCTTCGCGGGCCAGGCCCATGGCCAGCGCCGCCTGGCGGCGCAGCAGTGTCAGCGCGGGCACCGCGGCGGCGAACGCGGTGAGGGATTCCGTGCCGTCGAGGCCGAACGCCTTGGCCTCGAACAGCGCGGCCGGGGCGCCGGCGTCCACCAGGGATGCCTCGACGGGACCGTCCGGGCCGGTCAGCTCGTCCAGTGCCCGGCCGGTCGGCAGAGCGCGGCCGGTCGTCGAGCCCGCCGGGTCCTGGAACCCGAGCAGGACCGGCACGCCCGGCGCCGAGGTACCCGGCACCACGGCCGTGCCCTCCTCCGGGGCCACGCCGGCGGGGGTGGGGATCGTGCCGGTGAGGCGGGCCCCGGTGTTGACGTTGAGCATGCGGACGGTGGTGGTGTCCGGCGCGATCGGCACGAGATGGTGGTGGACGGCGTACAGGGCCACGGCGGTGGCGCAGTTGCCGCAGTTGCTGGCCCACTCCACACGCTCGTCGCCGATCCCGACCTGTGCGAAGGCGTACTCGACATCCACGCCGGGTTGGGGCGACGCCTGTACGACGGCGGCCTTGGAGGTGGTGGAGGAGGCGCCGCCCACGCCGTCGATCTGGCGGGGGTCGGCGGCGTTGAAGGCGGCGAGCAGGAGGGCATCGACGTCCACGCCCGTGGCGGCCACGTCGCGGTGGTCGAAGATCCAGCACTTGCTGGTTCCTCCGCGGATCATCTCGCCCTGCAGACGCAGCACAACCGACTCCTCACAGACAGGGAAGGGGAAGCCCGCCGACGGTCTCGCCGTGCGTGGTGTCCTCCACGGTGGGTTACGGCAGCGTGAAGTACAATCTCGGAAATCTGCATGGCTATTAAGATGAAGTGAACGCTGGAGGTGGCGGCATTGCTCGACGTCCGGCGCATCCTGCTGTTCACGGAGGTCGCCCGGCGCGGCTCGGTGACCGCGACCGCCCGCGCCCTCAACTACACACCGTCAGCGGTGTCGCAGCAGATCAGCCGCCTGGAAACGGAGGCAGGACAGCCCCTGCTGGAACGCCACGCCCGGGGCGTCACCCTCACCGACGCCGGACGGGCGCTGGCCGAACGAGGACAGCGGATCGAACGCGAACTGCGGGCCGCGGAAAACGAACTCGCCGACTACGCCGGCCTGCGCGCGGGCACACTGCGCATCGGCACCTTCCCCACCGTCGGCGCCTCGCTCCTCCCGCAGGCCGTGATCGCCTTCCGGGACGCCCACCCCGACGTACGGCTGACCGTCCGCAGCGCCCGCATCGCCGGACTCTGGACCATGCTGGAGAACCGGGAGATCGAGATGTCGCTGATGTGGGACTACGACTGGAGCCGCATCGACCGGGAGGACATCGTCGTCACCCCGCTCCTCGACGACCCGCCGGCCCTTCTCGTCAGCGACCGCCATCCACTCGCCGGCCGTGACGCCGCCTCACTCGCCGACTTCGCACAGGACCCCTGGATCACCCGCGCCGACCATCACCCGGTGGCCGAAGCCCTCGTCCGCGGCTGCCGCGCCGTCGGCTTCGAGCCCCACATCGCCTACGAGGCCCACGACTACCAGGAAGCCCAGGCCATGGTCGCCGCCGGCATCGGCGTCGCCCTCGCCCCCACCCTGGCCCTGGAGGGCATCCGACCCGGCGTCGACGTCCTGCCCCTCCAGCCGCCGGCCCCCGTCCGCCGCATCCTGCTGGTCCGCATGGCCGACCACTCGCTCACCCCCGCCGCCCTGACCTTCGCCGGACTCCTCCGCGACACCGCCGCGGCCCGAACAGCCTGACAGTGACACCGAACCGTCCGGGCCGAACGCGCTCACAGGGCAGACCGTGAGCCAGTAGCCGCAGAGCACGGCGGGCGGCATCAAGCAGTCAGGCCTCGGACGGTGCGGCAGCGTTCGAAGGGACGCCCTGGTTGACGCCGACCAGGCCGGTGGCCAGTTGGTCGGCCACGAGGCGCAGCACCGTTTCGTGGACCGTGGTGCCCGTGGCCGTCATAAGTACGCTCAAGTGCCCCGCGGCGACCGTCGGTTCATGTGCCGGAGTCGCGCAGCAGTGCGTACGCGAGCCCAAGGACGACCGGATACCCTGCGCGAGACAGCAGCGTGGTCAGGGAGGGGAAGCGTGACCGACACCAGCAACACCCGACCCGCCGAGAGCGACGCGCAAGCTCCGCGGCAGAGCCGACTGCACCGCCTGATGCGCTACCTCCCGCTGGTCGCCCCCGTCCTGCTGTGGACCGTGCCCTGCTGGGTGCTCCTGTACACCGGCCAGCACTGGCCGCTGCCCGTCACGCTGGTCGGCACCGCGCTGTTCGCCCTCGGACTCGTCGGTATGCCGCTCGCGATGGTGCGCGGCCACGGCCGGCGCCAGCAGGATGCGGCGGCGATCATCGGTGACACCCTGCTGGGCACGAGCTGGGTCCTGTTCACCTGGTCCGTTCTGCTCGGCGTCCTCCTGCGGCTCGCCCTGACCGTGGCCGGAGTCGGCGAGGGCCAGGACCGGGCCCGCACGGTCACGTGGGCCGTCCTCGGCATCACCGCCGTACTGCTCGCCTGGGGGTACACCGAGGCCCGCCGCGTGCCCCGCGTGCGCCACCTCGACGTGCAACTCCCGCGGCTGGGCCCCGGGTTGGACGGCCTCCGCGTCGTCCTCATCACCGACACCCACTACGGCCCGCTCGACCGCGCCCGCTGGTCGGCACGGGTGTGCGAGACGGTGAACACCCTGGAAGCCGACCTGGTCTGCCACACCGGCGACATCGCGGACGGCACGGCGGAACGCCGCCGCGCCCAGGCCACCCCACTCGCAACCGTGCGGGCCACCCATGCCCGCGTATACGTCACCGGCAACCACGAGTACTACAGCCAGGCCCAGGGCTGGGTCGACCTGATGGACGAGCTGGGCTGGGAGCCGCTGCGCAACCGCCATCTGCTGCTCCACCGCGGAGGCGACACCCTCGTGGTCGCCGGCGTGGACGACGTCACCGCCGAGTCCTCCGGCCTGGCCGGCCACCGCGCCCACCTCGCCGGAGCGCTGAACGGCGCCGACCCCGACCTGCCCGTCCTGCTCCTGGCCCACCAGCCCAAGTTCATCGACCGGGCGGCCGCCGCCGGCATCGACCTCCAGCTCTCCGGCCACACCCACGGCGGCCAGATCTGGCCCTTCCACCACCTGGTCCGCCTCGACCAGCCCGCCCTCGCCGGCCTCACCCGCCACGGCACCCGCACCCTCCTCTTCACCAGCCGCGGCACCGGCTTCTGGGGCCCGCCGTTCCGCGTCTTCGCCCCCAGCGAGATCACCCTCCTCGTACTCCGCTCACCGCACCGACCCACTTCGCCGTAGCACTGGGCGGGCCACGCTCACGCGACCCGCCGCCATGACGTCCGAGCATCCCGACCACCCCTCTGAACAGGCGTTTCGCATCGCTCCTTCCGCGAGACGGAAGCCGTGTTGCGCCCCCGCGACGCCCTTCCGGACCATGTCGCCAACGCAGACAGACGGGAGCCGCAACGATGCCCCACATGACCGCCTTCGCCAGGAACCAGTGGTACGTCGCCGCCTACAGCCATGAGGTCGGGCGCGAGTTGCTCGGCCGTACGATCCTCGGTGAGCCGCTCGTGTTCTACCGCACCGAGGACGACGGCACCGCGGTGGCCCTGGCCGACCGCTGTGTCCACCGCCGCTTCCCGCTCTCGGAGAGCCGGCTCGACGGGGACCGCATCGTGTGCGGGTACCACGGGTTCACGTACGACACGACGGGCGCCTGCGTGTACGTGCCGGGGCAGAAGCGCATCCCGCGCACGGCCCGGGTCGCCTCCTACCCGGTCGTCGAGCAGGACTCCCTGGTGTGGGTGTGGATCGGCGACCCCGCGCTCGCCGACGCGGGGACCATTCCGCGGGCCCGGCACCTCGACTCCCCCGAGTGGGTCACGGTGCGCGGCATGGAGCCCATCGACGCCGACTACGGCCTCCTGGTGGACAACCTCCTCGACCTCTCCCACGAGACGTATCTGCACGGCGGCTACATCGGCACCCCGGAGGTCGCCGAGACGCCGATCACCACCGAGGTCGACGAGGGCGCCGGGATCGTACGGGTCAGCCGGCACATGGACGACGCCGAGTGCCCGCCCTTCTACGCCCGTTCCACCGGCATCGAGGGCCGCATCACCCGCTGGCAGGACATCGAATACCACGCCCCCTGCCTCTACCTGCTGCACAGCAGGATCGCCCCGGTCGGCGTGCTGCCCGAGCCCGACGGCAGCGACCCGAACGGCTTCCACACCGAGATCACCTACGCGATCACCCCGTCCACCGACGGCAAGGTGTACGACTTCTGGGCCGTCTCCCGGGACTTCGCGAAGGACGACGAGGACGTCACCACGTTCCTGCGCGACTTCAACCACACGGTCGTCATGCAGGACGTCGACGCGCTCAACCTGCTGCAGAGGACGCTCGGCACCGAACGGGCCGGCTACCAGGAGCTCAGCATCAACATCGACACCGGTGGTCTCGCCGCCCGCCGCATCCTCGCCCGTCTGGTCGAGGAGGGCGACAAGCCGGTGGAGAAGGTCCGGTGAGCACGCCCTCCGCCGCCGTGACCCGCGAGGTCTACCGCATCGACTGGCTCCCGGGCACCGACGTACTGCACGGCACCTGCCACTGCGGCGCCGAGCACACCGCCCAGGACCCGGTGCAGATGTGGGAGTGGATGCTCGCGCACCCCGAAGGACACCGGCCTCAAGGAACCACCTCATGACCGCGTACGAAGCCGAACTCGTCGTCGACCGCCGCGAGCGGGCGGCCGAGGGCGTGCTCGCCCTCACCCTGCGCCACCCGCTGGGCGGGGAGTTGCCGGCCTGGGAGCCGGGCGCCCACGTCGACGTCCTGCTCGGACCGGGTCTGGAGCGGCAGTACTCGCTGTGCGGTGACCCCGCGGACCGGCACGCCTGGCGGATCGCCGTGCTGCGCGAGGCCGACGGGCGGGGCGGGTCGGCGTACGTCCACGAGCAGGTGCGCGAGGGTGACAAGGTGCGGGTGCGCGGACCGCGCAACCACTTCCCCCTGCACCCCTCCCCCCGTTACCGCTTCATCGCGGGCGGCATCGGCATCACGCCCGTCCTGCCGATGCTCGCCGCGGCCGAGGCGGCCGGCGCCGAGTGGACCCTGCTGTACGGCGGCCGCACCCGGGACTCCATGGCCTTCACCGCGGAGTTGGAGCGATACGGGGACCGGGTCACCGTCGCCCCGCAGGACGAGACCGGGCTGCTGGACCTGGCCTCGGTGCTGGACGACGTCTCCGACGGCACGCTCGTCTACTGCTGTGGCCCTGGCCCGCTGCTGGACGCGGTGGAGCAGCGCTGCCCCGCCGGGACACTGCGCACCGAGCGGTTCCAGCCCAAGGAGCAACCGGCCGGGGACGATGGCGAGTTCGAGGTCGTCCTCGCGCAGAGCGGCCGTACGCTCACCGTCCCGCCCGGGGTCTCGATCCTGGACACCGTGCGCGACGCCGGCGTCGAGGTGCTCTACTCCTGCACCGAGGGAACCTGCGGCACCTGCGAGACCGACGTGCTGGAGGGCACCCCGGACCACCGGGACTCGGTGCTGACGCAGGAGGAGCGGGAGTCCGGCGAGACGATGATGATCTGCGTCTCCCGGTGCCGGGGCGGGCGGTTGGTGCTCGATCTGTGACCGCGGGCACGCCGACGAAGGGGGCGTGCCCGGCGGCCTTGGCCGAACTCGTGCGCGTGGTGTGAAGGACCGGCCGTCCGGGCCTGACGTGGCGTCACCGTACTCGGTACCCTGACATCGCATGGCGTGACGGGGGACGTCAACGGGGGTTCGATGGCGCAGGCGGTGAGACCGGAGACCGGTCAGGCGCGTCCCAGGACGCGGATCGGCAGGAGTCCGCAGGCACTGGCCACGCTGTTCTGCCAGACGGCCGCGGCGGCGCTCGCCCTCTGGGCCTGTTCCCGGGGCGCGCACTGGCGGTCGATGCCCCACGGCTTCCAGGTGTCCCGAGTGGCGGGTCTGGCGGTGGTGGTGTGGGCGGTGCTCCTCGTCGTGCTCCTGGTGAGACTCCTCAGGCCGGTCGCCCTCGTACTGGGCGAGGGCGGCCTGGAGCTGCGGGGCGGTGCCCGGCGCACACGGCTGGACTGGGGGGACGTCGCAGGACTGTGCCTGCTGCCGGGGCCGCGGCGGACGTCGATCACCGGGAAGGAGTTCTTCCGGGGGGAGTTGCTGGTCCGGACGCGTCAGGGGCGGCGTCCGCGCGGTCCGGGCACGGTTCTGTCACCGGTGTGGGACGAGGCACGCGGGGGGATCGTTCTCGATCTGCGGTATCTCGCGGTCACCTCGCAGGGCCTCGACGACCTGTGCCGCCGCTACGCGGGAGAACGCTGGCACGGCGCGGCCGCGTTGCCGTACGGACCGGGGGAAACGGTGACCATCCCCGGTCTGCTGGCCTCGCGCCCGGCTGCCGTGCTGCGGCGCGGCCGCATCGCCCTGTCGTCGGCCTGCGCCGTCCTCGCCTGGGTCCTGAACGGCGGCGGTGTCACGGCGGCGGGCGCGGTGACGGCCCTGTCGTGGGGCACCGACGTCTACGCGATCGTCACGTTCGTGATCACCTCCCCTCTGTCCTCGCTGTGCCGGCTGCGGATCGACGCCGAGGCCATCCGGCTGACCCTCGACGCCACCGTGCACGTTCTGCCCCGGGATGCGCTGAGCGGTGTCGAAGTCGGGCCGCCGGTATCACCGCCCGCGAGGTCCCGTGCGGTGCCGACGGCGCTGCTGGCGCGGCTCGCGCCGCACGCGGCTCGGCCGAAGCCCAAGCCGTTGTGGGGATGGCTCGTCGAGCGGGACGGGGTGCTCGCGGTGGCACCGCTGCTCTCCGCGGCCCGTCGGCACCGGCACGGCCTGGAGGTCTTTCCCGAGCAACTGACCGACGTGCTGCGCGGGTTCGGGTACCCGGGGACCGCCGCACGGGAGGAGACCATGGACGGGGGCGGGGACGGGGACGGGGAGCAACTGACGCTGACGGTGTCCCGGGAGGCGCCCGGAGCCCACCGGACGATCGCCTCCGCGCTGCGGTCCGCGGGCGACGGACGGCCGGTTCGGGTGCTGATCGAGCCGGGCCGGTACGACGAGGCCCTGGCCATCGGTGGGGAGGCCGAGCTGTGCGCCGCGCAGGGGGCCGGGACCGTGGTGATCGAGAGTTCCGCCGACATCACCGTCGAGTGCGCGGGCAGCGTCACCCTCGCCGATGTGGAGATCGTGAACCGGAAGACGGCGGCCGTCAGCGGCACCGGCCGGCTCGTGCTGCGCGGCTGCACGGTCAGCGGCCACGGCGAGTTCGGTGTGCGTGCCCTGGCGGGCGGGTCACTCGTCATGAGCGACTGCGAGGTCAGGGTCGGCCGGACGGCGGTGACGGGGGCCGAGGGCACGGTGGAGCGCAGCCGGTTCACGGACGCCAAGGCGGAGGCCGTGGTGGTCTCGGAGGGCGCGCGCGTTTCCGTCGTGGGCTGTGAGGTGAGCAGGAGCCGTTCGTGCGGCATCAGTGTGCGAGGTTCCACGGCCCGGATCGAGGACTGTGAACTGACCGGCACCGGCGACCACGCGGTGTGCGTCGGGGACCATGCCGAGGCCGACGTGGTGCGCTGCCGTGTGCTCGACGTCCATGTCACCGGGATCGCCTACTACGGTCAGGCCCGGGGCACCGTGGAGGGGACCACCGTCTCGGGGGCGAAGAACGGCGTGCAGATCACGCGCGGCGCCGATCCGGTGGTGCGGGGCTGCCGCTTCGAGAACTGCCGGAGCACGGGCGCGACCGTGACCGAGCAGGGGCTCGGGACGTTCGAGGACTGCGACTTCGAGCGCACCGGCGAGAGGGGTGTCAACGTCACCGACGGCGGGGCGCCCGTGGTGCGCGACTGCCGGATCAGGGACGGCAAATGGGGGTTGGTCGTCATGGGCGCCCGCGGCCGTTATGCGGACCTCGACATCCGCGGGCAGACGTCCCCGGCCGTGTGGGTCGGCGAGGGGGCGTCGGCCGCGTTGCACAAGGCGCGTCTGGAGGGCTGCGAGAGCGGGCTGCTGGTGAAGGGCGAGGGCACGACCCTCGCGGTGACCGACGCGGTCATCGCGGACATGACCGTGTCGGGCGTCGCCCTCGAGGGGCAGGCCCGTGTCACCCTCGAGCGGTCGACGGTCGACCGTGCCCAGGTGTTCGCCCTCAACTGCCGCGGTTGGAGCCATCTGACGGTACGGGACGCCCAGGTCTCCGGCCCCGGTGAGGCCGGGCTCCTGGTAGTCGACGACGCCACCGTCGTGGCGGAGCGGCTGACGGTCACCGGCGCCGCCGGCCACGGCGTACTGGCCCGGGACTCCGGCCGTCTGTCGGTGTCGGGCAGCGTTTTCAGGGACTGCGGGAGCGACGGGGTACGCATCGAGGGCACCTGTACCGGCCGTTTCGTGGACTGTGAGATCACCGGGAACAAGGGCGAGGCGATCGTCGGCAACGACCGCGTGCGTTTCGACGACGTACGCACCGGCCCCGCGGCCGACCCGGGGGACGCGGCGCGCACCGAGCCGCCCGAGACGGGGCCGCTCGCCGAATTGAACAGCCTGATCGGGTTGGCGGCGGCCAAGGAGCAGGTCAGGGTCCAGGTCGATCTGCTCAGGCTCGCCCGGTGGCGCCGCGAGGCCGGTCTTCCGAAACCGCCGATGGCCCATCACCTCGTCTTCTCCGGACCGCCCGGCACCGGGAAGACGACCGTCGCGAGGCTGTACGCGAAGATCCTCGCGGCGATGGGGGGCCTGAGCAAGGGGCATCTGGTCGAGGTGGCCAGGGGCGATCTGGTCGGCGAGTACCTCGGCCACACCACGCAGAAGACCCAGCGGGTCTTCAACCGTGCGCGGGGCGGAGTGCTGTTCATCGACGAGGCCTACAGCCTCGCCCGGAAGATCGGCGCCACCTCCGACTTCGGGCAGGAGGCGATCGATGTCCTGACGAAACTGATGGAGGACCACCGCGACGAGGTCGTCGTGATCGCCGCCGGATACACCGAGGAGATGCGCAGCTTCCTCAACGCCAATCCGGGACTGCGCTCCCGTTTCTCCCGCATCCTGGAATTCGCCCCGTACGAGCCGGACGAGCTGGCCCGGATCGTGGAACTCCAGGCCGGCAGGCACGAGTTCAGGCTGGACCCCGGAGCCTGGCACCTGCTCGTGGAGCATTTCGAGCAGCGGGCGAGGCGGGGTGATCCCGCCAACGGCCGGGACGCACGCACCCTCTTGGAGGCGATGGTGGAGCGGCAGGCGGCACGCCTGTCCTCGGCGACCGAGCGGCCCGCCGAAGAGCACCTCGTCCTGCTGCTGGCCGAGGACGTCCCGCCGTTGTGACAGTGCTGCGTCCTGGAGGGATCCGATGAACCCGACACCGGTGGACGACCCGGTGGGCGCGATGCTGGCCCGGGTCTTCCAGGCCGTCCAGTCCGAGGCCCCGGCCGACCTGCGGTGGTTCCTGTCCGCGGAGGCGGCCGGGGCGGCCGAAGAACTGCGGCGTGGCTTCGTCGCGCCGGACGGAAGCGGTCCGCTGGCGGTGCTGTACGCGCTCGGCCTCTTCGACTGGTGCCGGTTCCACGCGGGCGACGAGGCGTCCGGGGACGCCTTCGGCGGCGCCCTGCTGCATCTGGCACCCGTCTACGCACACGACCCGGCGAGCGTGCCCTCCGACCTGACCCCCGTCCTCGCCTTCCTGGCCGGCGAACCGGCCGGGGCCGACGTGGACCCGGGTACGGCCCACGACGTCGCCGACGGCATGGTGAGCGTCTACTACCGGCTGCGCTACCCGGGCGCGCTGCGCCTGGCCGAGCAACTGATGCGCCATGCCGCCCGCGGCTTCCCGGACGCCAGTGCCGAGCAGGGCACATGCCTGTCCACCCTGGGCCTGATCCTGCTGCACCGGTTCGAGGAGAGCGCGGATCCCGGGCACCTGGCGGAGGCCGTCGACCTCAGCCTCGCGGCGGTGGCCGCGGCACCGTGGCACCAGACCGAGCAGGCCCGCCGACAGGGCAATCTGGGCCTGGTCCTCACCCACCGGGCACAGCGCACGGGCGACCCCGCCACGGCCCGGCAGAGCGTGGACGCCCTGCGACGGGCCGTGGAACTGGGCGGACCGGACGATCCGCACCGCTCCCTCCACCTGGCCAATCTCGGAGCGGCGCTCAACCAGGCGGGGCGCCTGTCGGGCGAGACGGGACAACTCGCGGAAGCCGTGCCCCTGCTGCGCCGGGCCGTGGCGGCCGAGGACCCGCGCTCCCCGAGGCACGCCAGGTACCAGTCGGAACTCGGCACCGCGCTGACCCACCTCGCCGTGGAAACCGACCAGCGGGATCTCTTCGACCAGGGCATCGCGGCTTTCCGGGAAGCGGTCCGGACCGCGGTGAACGACCACGACCGCGCGCTGCACCTGGCCAACCTGGCCTACGCCCTCTGTGGCCACGCCCGGCGCACCGGCGACGCGCGGTCCGTCGAAGCGGCGCTCGACGCCGTGCGGCAGGCACTGGACCACGCCCCGCCCGAGCAGTCCCTGCGCGGTCAAGCCCAGTGGGTGCTCGCCGAGGTCCTCGAAGCACGGTTCGCCGCGACGGGCAGCGCTGCCGACCTGGACGGCGCCACCACCGCCGCACGGGAAGCGGTCCGGCTGACCCCGCCCGGCCGGCCGCAACGGGTGATCCGCCTCTGCAGCCTCGCCGACCTGCTCCGGAAAGGGGCCAGAACCACGTCAGCGCCCGAACGGCTCGCCGATGCGGTCCAGATCCTGCGGGAGGCTCTCGGCGAGACCCGGCCGGAGTCCACCGACCGGGCCCGCGTCCTGCTGGAACTGGGCACGGCCCTCGACGGGCCGGGTGACACGGAGCAGTTCTGGTCCGGGGAGGGCGGCAGGGCTGACGGGGACGGGAGCGGCAAGGACGAGCAGGACGACGAGGCGCTGCGGTGCTTCCGCGCGTGCCTGACCCTGCCCGCCCCCTACCACCGCTTCCCGTCCCGGGTGAGGCGCACGCTCGGGACGGCGCTCGCCCGGCGGGGAGCGAGCCGGGGCGACCGCCGGCTCTGGGAGGAAGGGGCGGGGCTCGTTCGTGAGGGCCTGGATCTGCTGGCACCGGACGACCCGTTCCGCACCGAGTATCTGGACGCCCTCGGATGCCTCCACCAATGGGCCGGGCGCACCGGCGATCCGGCCCACTACGCCGAAGCCGTACGGTATTTCCGCGAAGCGGTGGCCGAGGCGCGGCCGGACAGCAGGGACCGGGCACACAGCCTGTCGAACCTCGGAGCGGCCCTGTGCAACCTCGGCCATCTCACCGCGGACCTCGATCTGCTGGCCGAGTCGGTACGCGTCCACCGTCAGGCCGTCGCGGCGAGCGCACCGACGGACATCGATCTTCCGTTCCGGCTGGGGAACCTGGGCGACGCGCTGCAGCAACTCGCCGAGTCCACCTCGGACGTCGGCCTGCTCCGCGAGGGGATCGGCGTGCTGCGCGATTCCGTGGCCGCGGCCCCCGAGCCCCATCCGGGCCGGGCGGACTGCCTGAGCCGGCTGGGCAACGCCCTGCGCGCGCTCGCCCGTTTCACGGGGGAGACCGCCCCCATCGAAGAGGCCGTTCGGTGGCACCGGGAGGCACTGGCCGCCCAGGGCGGGGCCGCGCCGCCGAGACGGCTGACGGGTCTCGCCAATGCGCTGCAGGATCTGTGCAGAAGGACGGGCGACGAGGCGCCCGGGGCCGAAGCCGTCCGGCTGTTCCAGGCCGCGCTGGCCTCGGCGGCGAACGCCGCACCGGACGAGCGCGCCATAGTGCTCCACGACCTCGGACGCAGCCAGTTCGACCACGCCGTGAACACCGGCGACGACGTCCTCATGGAGACGGCGATCGGCATGCTGCGCGATTCCGTGGCCACCATGCCGCCACGGCATGTGAAGCGCGGAAACCTGCTCACCACCCTGGGCGCGGCGCTGATGCGCCGCTCGTCCCTCACCGGTGACACCACCTGGCAGGCAGAGGCGGTGGACGTGCTGCGCACGGCGGTCGCCCAGTGCGCCCCGACGGCCTTCGAACGGGCCGGTCTGCTCTCCAACCTTGCCGAGGCGCTGCGCGGCCGCTACGAGTCCACCGGAGACCGCGCCGCCGCAGACGAGGCGGTCGCGCTGCTGCGCGAGGCCATGTCACTCGGCGACGGCGAGCGCTTCGGCAGACAGGTCGCGCTCGCGAACCTCGGCACGCTGCTGCAGTCCGTCTCCTTCTCCGACCAGGACACCGCATCACAGGCAGAGGCGTGCGAGCTCTTCGAACGGGCCCTGGTGGACTACGGGGAGGACCACGGCTGGCGCGGATTCCTGCTGACGAACCTGGCGGGCGCGTCCTGGCAGCTGACCGAACGCATCCAGGACACTGGCAGTCCGCTGTTCCGTTCGGCGCTGCACCGAGCCGTCACCGCTGCGCGGGAGGCCGTCTCCCGCACCCCGGACGGCCATCCGGACCGGGCCAGGGCGCAGTGGATCCTCGCCGAGGCCCAACTGCGCCGCGCCTCCCTCGGGGAGCGAGTCGACCTGGCCGAGACGGCCCGGCTGGCGCGGCAGGCCGCGGAGAACCCGACGCCCACCGTTCCCCTGCGCGTCCAGGCCGCCCGGACCTGGGGGGACGCCGCGGCGGCGGCCGGGCAGGACGCCGAGGCGCTGGCCGGATACGCCTACGCCGTGGAACTGCTGCCCCGGGTCGCGCCGCGCAGTCTGCGCCGCGCCGACCAGGAGGAGCGGCTCGGCATCGGTCTCGGCCTCGCCTGCGACGCGGCGGCGTTCGCCCTGCGTGCGGGCGATCCGTACCGTGCGTTGACCCTGCTGGAGCAGGGACGCGGGGTTCTGATCAGCCGGGGCCAGGACGACCGGGGCGATCTGTCCAGGCTGCGGGAGAGGGACCCGGCACTGGCCGCCGAGTTCGACAGGCTCCGCGACGAGTTGAGCACCGACCCCGCCCGGCCTCCGGCCGTCCGGACGGACCCGGGGGCCGGGGACCCGGCCGAGGACTGGTACGCGGACGGCAGGCGCGCCGAGGCCCGGCACGCGATGGCCAGGCAGTGGGACCGGCTCGTGGAGCGGATCCGCGCCCTGCCCGGGATGGAGGGGTTCCTCCGCCCGCCACGGACCCGGGACCTCCTCGCGGCGGCGGCGGACGGGCCGGTCGTGGTGGTCAACGTGAGCCGTCACCGGTCCGACGCCATCCTGGTCACCGGCGAGTCGGTCCGGGCCGTACCGCTGCCGGGCCTGTCCTTCGCGGACGCCCTGTCGCAGGCGGCGGCCTTCACCGAAGCCGTCGACGAGGCGTACGGGATGCGGGACCCGGACCGCGCCCTGCGCGCCGTGCGGCGGCTGACCGAGACCCTGGAATGGCTCTGGGACACGGTCGCCGAACCGGTCCTGGACCGTCTCGGACTGCGGTACACGCCCGACGAGGGCGAACCCTGGCCACGGCTGTGGTGGTGTCCCACCGGGTGGCTGTCGTTCCTGCCCCTGCACGCCGCGGGTCGGCACCTCACCGGCACCGGAGCGAGCGTCCTGGACAGGGCCGTCTCGTCCTACACTCCGACGCTGCGCGCCCTGGCCCTGGGCCGCGCCGGGGCCCGCGCGGAGCCGGCCGGACGTCCCGCGCCGCTGGTGGTCGCGCTCCCCGAGACGCCGGGCGCCGGACCGCTGCCCGGTGCCGCCCGGGAAGCGGACCTGATCACCCGTCTCTTCCCGGGTGCCTCCCGGCTCTCGGGCCCGCAGGCCACCGTCGACGCGGTACGGCGGGCCCTGCCCGGGCACTCCTGGGCGCACTTCAGCTGTCACGGCGTCAGTGACCGGGAGCGGCCCTCGCAGAGCGGGCTCCAGTTGTACGACGGCCGGCTCAGGGCCCTGGACGCCGCGGCGGAACATCTGAAGGACCCGGTGCTGGCCGTGCTGTCGGCCTGCTCGACCTCCCAGGGGGGATTCGGTCTGCCCGACGAGGTCATCCACCTGGCCTCCTCGTTCCAGCTCGCCGGATACCGGCATGTGATCGGTACCCTGTGGCCCGTCTCGGACAGGCTGTCGACCTGGCTGACCGAGGACCTGTACACCTCGCTCGCCGCGCAGGGGCACGAGGGCCGCGCCGTGGATCCCGCCGCAGCCCTGCACCGGTCGGTCCGGGCCCTGCGCGACCGGTTCGCCCGCGCCCCGCACCTCTGGGCCGCCCACACCCACCACGGTGCGTGAGCCGCGGGCGGACCGCGCCGCGCCCGCGGTCACGCCTCCGGGTCGGAACCCGACGCGCCCTCGGGCCCGGAGCCGGACCCGGATTCGCTCATCGCGGTACCCGACGGCGCCTGCGGCATCTGCTCCGGCTCGGCAACCCTGTCGGTGGGGCGGTAGGTCCGCGCGTCGGAGAACTCCATCAGCTGGGCCAGGAGTTCCTCGTCCGTGGGCTGCTTCTGCTCATGCGTCACCTGTCTCTCCCTCCGCCGGGTCCGTCGCCTGGTGGGGCGGGGGCATCAGGATCTCCAGCACCTCGATGTCCGCCATCTTGATGTACACCCCGCCGGTGTCCGCCACCCGCTCGACGAACGTCCCGTCGGGGCGCAGCCGGTACTGGGATTCCAGATAGATGTCCGGCTGCTGCGGAAAGGTCGACACCGCCGATCGAGAGCCCATCCAGCCCCCGACCCAGAGCCCGCTCTTCAGCCGAGCCCGGACGAAACACGAGCCGCGGTCGCGGAACAGCGCGTCCCAGGCGGTCGGAGTCGGGTCGTAGCGGGCCCGCAGGCGACGGCCCGTGAACCATGCCTCCACCCATGCGAGCGTGGAGGGGATGAGCACCACGAAGACCAGCCCGGCCAGTCCCGCACGGCGCGGGTGCCGGGCCAGCCCCGCCAGGGGGCCATGGCCTGCGCCCAACACGAGATCAAGCAGCCACGGCCCGGCCGCCACCGCGTAGAGGGCGTCCAGCAACGCGCCCGCCGCGATGGCCCGTACCAACCGGTTCTGCGGCTCCTGTTCGGCAGCGGACGGCCCGCGCAGACGCTCCCTGACGGCCTGGTAGAAGATCCCGGGCACCACCAGGACCACGAGGATCATCAGTTGCTGAGCCGTGCCCGGAACCATCGCCCCTCCCCCCTGGACGGTATCGGATTTCTCTAGATCCGGCTCTCCGTCGCCGTGTCCGCCGACAGTCGCTGGGCGACGTAGATCGGGATCACCGACAGCAGGACCAGGACCGCCGCCACCACGTTGACCACCGGTGCCTGCTGTGGGCGGGTCATGTTGTTGAAGATCCAGATCGGCAGGGTCTCGATGCCGGGGCCCGCGGTGAAGGTCGTCACCACGATCTCGTCGAAGGACAGCGCGAACGCGAGCAGCCCGCCCGCGAACAGCGCCGAGCGCACCAGCGGGAAGGTCACGTCGACGAAGGCGCGGAACGTGTCGGCCCCCAGGTCCATCGCCGCCTCCTCGTAGGAGCCGGAGGTGCGGCGCAGCCGTGCCACCACGTTGTTGAAGACGACGACGATGCAGAAGGTGGCGTGCCCGACGATCACGGTGAACAGGCCGAGACCGACGCCGAGCGGCTGAAGGACCGTGCTGAACGCCGAGTTGAGGGCGATGCCGGTGACGATGCCGGGCAGCGCGATCGGCAGGACGACCACGAACGAGATGGCGCCCCGGCCGAAGAAGCGGTGCCGGGCCACCGCGAAGGCGATCAGTGTGCCCAGCACCAGGGCGACGGCCGTGGCGCCGAGGCCCGCCTTCACCGAGACCCACAGCGCGTTGCGGGCGCCCGCGTTCTCCCAGGCGACCGACCACCAGTGGAACGTCCACCCGGGCGGGGGCCAGCTCGCGCTGCGGTCCGGGTTGAAGGAGTTGACCAGGACGAGCGCGAGCGGGACGTAGACGACCGCGAAGCCGAGCCCGGCGGCGACGCGCAGCGCGATGCGCGCGGAACGGGACAGTTGCATGACAGCGGACCTGTTCTAGAGGCTGCTGAGCGCGCCGGTGCGGCGCATGGCCAGCAGGTACAGCACGATGACCACCACCGGAACCGTGCCCAGCGCGGCGGCCATGGGCAGGTTGAGCTCGATGTTGGAGTAGACGAGGTTGCCGATGAGCTGGGTCTTGCCGCCGACGATCTGCACGGTGATGTAGTCGCCCAGGCTGAGCGAGAAGGTGAAGACCGAGCCGGCGGCGACGGACGGCAGCACCATCGGCAGCACGACCGAGCGGAAGGTGCGGCCGGGTCGCGCCCCGAGGTCGGCGGAGGCGTCCAGCAGGTTGGCGGGCAGGTGCGCCAGTGCCGTGTGGATGGGCAGGATCATGTACGGCAGCCACAGGTACGTGAGGGTGATGATCGCCGCCGGGAGGCCGAACCCGGGTCCGCTCAGCCCGAACGGCTTGAGCATCCAGTCGGCGAGCCCGCCCTCGGACAGGATCAGTCGCCAGGCGTACACCTTGACCAGGTAGCTCGCCCACAGCGGGGTGAGGATGGCGACCACCAGCAGGGGGCGCCACCTGGGCTTGGCGACGCGTGCCGTGTAGAAGGCGAGCGGGAAGGCGATCACCGCGCACAGGAGGGTGACGGCGAGGGCCACGACGATGCTGCGCCAGATGACCTCGCGGAAGACGGGGGTCGTCAGCAGCGCGTGGAAGTTGTCGGTCGACCAGACCTTCACCACCTCGGAGGTGAAGGAGTTCGTGGTCCAGAACGCCGAGACGAACAGCACTGCGAGCGAGCCGAGGTAGAGCACGGCCAGCCACAGCAGGGGGGCGGTGAGCAGCAGGGACAGCCGCAGCCGCGGGCGGCGGTGCAGCATCCCGGCGAGCCGCCGGACGGGGGCCCGTCCGGCGGCCTGCGCGGTGGCGGTCATCGTCGTGCCTCAGCCCTTGATCTCGGTCCAGGCCTGGACCCACTTGGCGTACGGCACGCACTTGACGTCGCTGCGGCCGTCGAGGCACTGCTCGATGGGCGTGTTCCAGAAGGCGATGTTCTTCCAGTAGGCCGTGTCGGCGGCGTGGAAGGTGGTGCAGAAGTTCTTGTCGCTGGTCTGCTCGCAGGCCTTGGCGTTGGCCGGGGCCTCACCGAAGTACTCGGCGACCTGCGCGTTCACCTTCGGGGAGATGATCCAGTTCATCCACTGGTAGGCGCAGTTGGGGTGCTTGGCCTTGGAGTACAGCATCCAGGTGTCGGACCAGCCGGTCGAACCCTCCTTGGGCACGATGGCGTTGACCTTGGCGCCTTCGCTCTTGGCCAGGTTGGCGATGACCTGCCAGGTGGTGCCGACCACGGAGTCGCCGCTCTTGAAGGCCGAGACCTCCTTGAGGTAGTCGCCCCAGTACTCGCCGACGTTCGCGTTCTGCTTCTTCAGCAGGTCGACCGCCGCGTCGAACTGCTTCTGGTCGAGCGCGTACGGGTCCTTGATCTTCAGTTCGGGCTTGGTGGCCTTGAGGTACAGCGCCGCGTCGGCGATGTAGATCGGGGAGTCGTACGCCGTCACGTGCCCCTTGTACTTGGCGGCGTCGTCGAAGACGGCGGACCAGGAGGTCGGCGCGGGCTTGACCTTCTCCGTGTTGTACATGAGCAGGTTGGCGCCGCGGCCGTGCGGGATGCCGTACGCCTTGCCCTTGACGGAGTTCCAGGCCTGCAGCTTCAGGTCGCTGAAGACGTCCTTGTAGTTGGGGACGAGGTCGGTGTTGACCGGGGCCGCGTCTCCGGAGGCGATCAGGCGCAGGGAGGCGTCGCCGGACGCGGACACGGCGTCGTACTCGCCGGTCTTCATCAGCTTGACCATCTCGTCGGAGCTGGC
Organism: Streptomyces sp. NPDC028331; assembly: GCF_055565775.1. NCBI lineage: Bacteria > Bacillati > Actinomycetota > Actinomycetes > Kitasatosporales > Streptomycetaceae > Streptomyces > Streptomyces sp. NPDC028331. Next base: position 129,389 of record NZ_JBVHTR010000015.1, read on the forward strand.
CGCCACCTTGGAGTGCACCTGGCAGCCGGTCTGCTTCTCGAAGTCGCCGACCCAGTTCACCTTGGGGTCGTTGGATCCGTCCTCGACATAGCCGGCCCAGGCGATCAGGTTGACCTGCCCCTCGTTCTTGCCCAGCTTGGACTGCGCCTTCAGATCGGGCGGGTTGAGGCCGGTGGACGCGGAGCCGCCCGAGCCGGAGCCGGACGAGCCGCAGGCGGTGGCCGCGAGCAGCATCGCGGCGGCGACCGCGCTGGCCTTCAGGGTTCGGGTGAGACGCACGACGTTCTCCATACGTGACGATGACCTGGCGTGGGGGGATGGTCAGCGGGCGGCCGGGACCTGGACGGCGTGGCGGCGGTGCCACGTGAGGCGGACCCGGGTGCCGCGGTAGGCGGCGACGTCCTCGGAGGAGGTCTCCAGGTTCTGCTGGAGCGCGGTGAGGCGGCCGCCCGCGTCGAGGTCGACGAGGAAGCGGGTGGCGTCGCCGAGGTAGACCACTTCGGCGACGGTGCCGGTGGCGGTGGAGTGCTCGGGCTCGTCCGCGAGGGAGGACTCCTTCAGCACCCGGATCTTCTCGGGCCGGATGCTGTACGTGCCCGGGGCGCCGGTGACGCGCTCGGCGGCCTCGCCCTGGAGCAGGTTGGAGGTGCCGACGAAGGAGGCGACGAAGGCGGTCGCGGGGCGCTCGTATATCTCGGCGGGGGTGCCGACCTGTTCGATGCGGCCCTGGTTGAAGACGGCGATGCGGTCGCTCATCGTCAGGGCCTCCTCCTGGTCGTGGGTGACGAACACGAAGGTGATCCCGACCTCGCGCTGGAGGGCCTTGAGCTCGACCTGCATCTGCTCGCGCAGCTTGAGGTCGAGGGCGCCGAGCGGTTCGTCGAGCAGCAGGAGGCGGGGGCGGCCGACGAGGGCCCGGGCGAGTGCCACCCGCTGGCGCTGGCCGCCGGAGAGCTGACCCGGCCGCCGTCCGCCGAAGCCTTCCAGGCGCACGTCGGCGAGCGCCTTGCGGGCCCGCTGGAGCCGTTCGGCCTTGGGCACCTTGCGGACCTTGAGGCCGTAGGCGACGTTCTGCTCGACGGTCATGTGCGGGAAGAGCGCGTAGTCCTGGAAGACGGTGTGGACGTCCCGCTCGAAGGGGGCGAGGCCGGTGACGTCCTGGCCGGCCAGCTCCACGGTGCCGGAGGTGGGGCTCTCGAAGCCCGCGATCATGCGCAGGACGGTCGTCTTGCCGGAGCCGGACGGGCCGAGCATCGAGAAGAACTCCCCGTCGGCTATCTCCAGGTCGACCCCGGCCACGGCGGTGGTGCCGCCGAACTCCTTCCGCAGGCCCTGGAGCCGGACCGCGCTGCCCTTCATGGACGGGAACCTTTCTGGAGCAGACTTTCGTTCTTACCCTGGGTCGTAAAGATATGAAGTCATAGTTCAAAGCTCAAGTCCCTCTTAAGGTAAAGGTTGAGTCAACGCACAAGGTGGTGGCCGTGAAGCAGAACAGGGACGGCGCCGCCCGGAGAGCCGTGTTCGCCCCGGTGGACACCCGGGCGCGCGTGGAGACGGTCGTCCGCCGGCTCAGCGACGCCATCGAACTCGGGCTGCTCGCCGACGGGGAGCAGCTTCCCGGGGAGGCCGAGCTGGCGGGGCAGCTCGGCGTGTCCACCGTGACCCTGCGGGAGGCGCTGATGGCGCTGCGGCAGCAGGGGCTGGTCACCACCCGGCGGGGGCGTGGCGGCGGCAGCTTCGTCTCGCTGCCCGCGGACCCGGCCGAGGAGCGGATCAGGCAGCGGCTGGCCGGCTGGAGCACGGAGGGGCTGCGCGACCTCGGCGACCACTGGGCGGCCGTCTCCGGGGCCGCCGCCCGGCTGGCGGCCGAGCGCACCGAACCGGACGATCTCCAGCACCTGCGGCGCACCCTGGAGGAGTTCGCGACGGCCGTGGACGCGGCGGCACGCAGCCGCCTGTACGGCCGGTTCCATGTGGAGCTGGCCGCCGCCGCGCAGTCGGCCCGGCTCACCCGGGAGCAGATCGCGCTCCAGACGGAGGTCGGGGCCCTGCTGTGTCTCGTCCTCGGGGACGACGCCTGTCGCGACGAGGTGGCCGACCGGCACCGCTCGCTCGTCGGCGCGGTGCGGGACGGCGCGCGGGATGCGGCCAGGGAGCTGGCCGAGGGCTGCGTCCAGGAATCGACGGCCCGGCTGATCGCGCTGCGTCTGACCCTGTAGGCGCTGCCGTCCGACGGGCGCCCGCCCCGCAGGGCCCGCCGCCGAGGGGAGGAAGGACGTGCCCCGGCGCCGTCGGCGACCTGAACACCGACGGAGCCGGGGGTTCCGCAGGAGCCTTACGCCGGCGGCTCGGGCACCACGCTGAGGTGGCTCGCCGTGCGCCGGGCGCGGCGCGGGCGGCGGGGGGCGGGCGCCGGACGGCGGGCCTCGCGCAGCACCAGGGTCAGCCGGGAGTACCCCATCTGCTGGAGGGTCTTGGGCGTCTCGCCCACCACCCGGCAGTCGGTGCCCCAGCGCGGGTCGGGGTGCAGCAGCGGCCGTACGGCCCCGTCGTGCTCCACGGCGTGCGGTCCGGCCGCGCGGATCCAGTGCGGCAGGCCGTGCCGGTAGGCGGCCTCCATGATCGGGTCCTGGGCGATGTCCCGGCGGATGGACTGCAGCCCGTGGTCGTGTCCGTGCCGCTCCACGGCCGCGGCGAAGTGGGCGAGCATCGGCAGGCACCAGCTCGACTCGTGCTCGCCGAGGATCGTGCCCGCGTCCGGGTGGAACAGCACGAACCGCAGGAAGTTGTCGCACGGCATGGCCGTCGGATGCGGCGCCACCGAGCTGAACAGCGTCCTGAACGCGCTGTTGGCGAGCACCACGTCCCAGCGGTGGTCGAAGACGACGGACGGGAAGGGGACGGCATCGAGGAGCGTGGCATAGTCCTGCAGATACGCCCGTGCTTCCGGACTCTCGGGGAGGGGCCGCGGCTGCGACCGCTGCCCTCCTGCCTGAAACGCCATCGGGAGGTCACCCCTCTTGCCCTTGCGGCCTTCACGCGGCGCCTTGATCCTGCGGCTCCGCGTCCGGGCGTGTCAACTATCGTGGCATTTGGCGTCTGTTGACGGCTGAATCTCGCCACAGTTGTGGCGAGACCTGGATGTCGGTTCGAGGGAGCGGCTAGTCTCCGGTTGGTTCCGGGCAAGCGAGAACAACGACCTGAGCGAGACGTAGGAGACCTGTCGGTGACGGATGGCTTCGAGGTGCCGGAAGTCGCGGCGCCGGGTCTGCTGCCGGCCGTCGTGGCCCGTGTCGCCGCCCTCGCCGACCGGCTGGGCGTCCCGCACGAGCGGATCTTCGACGTCGCGCGGCTGTCGGTCGAGTCCGGCGTCCCGGAGCCGGTGGTGAAGGCCCTGCTGGGCGGAGAGCCCGCCGGGGAGCCGGATCTGCAGGCGCGTTTCCTGCAACGACTGGACCTGCTGCGCCGCACCCGGCTGAAACCCAACGGGCGCAAGTACACCCAGCAGGAGATCGCCGACGGCGCGGGCATGTCGCGCCAGCAGGCGGGTGCCCTCATCAATGGCGACCGGCGCCCCACCATGGAGCACTGCGACGCCATTCAGCGCTTCTTCGGAGTGCATGCCGGGTTCCTCACGGCCGAGGACCCGGAGGCGCTCGCGCACGCCCTCCAGCGCTCCGAGCAGGAGCTCCTCCAGCAGCTCGCCGACCGCGAGCGCGCGGCGGCCGAGGCAGCCGACGATCCGCTGGAGCGGCTGTTGCAGGACCACGGCGTCCGCGGCATCGCCTGGCGGGCGGCCCAGCTGCCCACCGACCAGCACCGCGACAAGGTCGCCGAGTGGCTGGACATGCTCCTGGAGAGCGTCAAGCGGCCCGAGTCCTGATCCGGGGGAGAACCGTGGGCATCGGAAGGGAAATGCGCCGCCTGTGCGGCGACTTGGTGGCGGAGCTGTCGCTCCCGGCGCCGGCGGAACCCGCCGACCTGTACGCCGCGCTGTGCGACGGCATGAGCAGACGCCGCGGCCGTCCCGTCCGGTTCCGCACGGCCGCGTTCCCGCCCGGTACGGCGAGCGGGCTCTGGCTCGACATGGCCGACCAGGACCTGGTGGTCATCGAGGAACGCACGGCCCCCGACCACCAGTTGGTGATCCTCGGCCACGAGCTGTGGCACATGAACGCCGGGCACCACGGCCACCATGTGGAGGGGGCCGCGGTCGCGGCGCGTCTGCTCAGCGACACCGCGGATCTGCAGGCGACCGTCCACAGAGTCGCCGCCCGTACGCACTTCGACCTCGCCGACGAGAAGGAGGCCGAGAGCTTCGGGCTGCTGCTGGCGAGCAAGTGCCGTACCTGGCTGGTCGGTTCCTCGCTGCGCGGGCCCGTCCAGCGGGACGGCCTGGCGGGGCGGATCGAGGCCTCGCTGGGTTATCGCGGGCCGCGGGGCTGAGGGGCGCGGGCGCCGATTCCATGGACGGTTCGAGCTACTACATACCGGCCGCCGCGATGGGCGTGGCGCTCACCTTCAAGGCGCCCGCCCTGGCCCGTTCATGGCGTGACCCGCTGCTCAGGTCGGTGTGCGCGCTGCTGGCGCTGGCCGGTCTGGTGTTCTTCTTCGCCGCGCCCCCGACCATCGCGAAGGTCAACGACCTCACGGGCATCACCAATGTCTCGGCGCCGCTGGTCTACTGCCTGCTGAGTGCGTTCAGCGCGTCCTGTCTGGTTCTCGTCGTCAACTGGCGCGGCGGCCGCCCCGAGCAGACCCGGCGCACCACCCGGCGGATCATCACCGGGTACGGGGTGGTGATCGTGGCGCTGATGACGCTGTTCGCGCTCGGTGACGCTCCGGTGGAACGGCTGGTCGACTTCGACACGTACTACGCCCGCACCCCGTACACGCGCGAGATGATCGTGCTGTACCTGCTGGCGCTCACCGTGGCGGGCGTCGCGATGAACTTCATGTGCGGGCGCTGGGCCCTGCAGGTGCGCGGCTGGCTGCGCGTCGGCCTGCTCGTCATCGTGACCGGCTACCTGTTCAACCTGGCCTACCTGGCGACCAAGTTCACCGCCGTCGTCGCCCGCTGGTACGGCCACGACCTGGACTACCTCAGCAGCGACGCGGCACCGGTGCTGGCCTCGGCGGGGGCGCAGATCAGCGCGGTCGGCTTCTGTCTCCCGCTGGCCTGCCAGCGCGTCGGGGACAGCTGGAACACCTGGGCGACCTATCGCCGGCTCGGGCCGCTGTGGCGCGAGCTGCGACCGGTGTCCGCGCACGCGGACCGCGCGGTGCGCATCTCCTGGTGGTCGCCGGTCGAACTCCAGGTCACCCAGCGGGAGTCCGACATCCACGACGGCATGCTGGGCCTGTACCCCTACTTCGACTCCGTGGTGCGCTCCCGCGCCTACGACGCCGCCCTGGCGGCGGGCTCCGACCCCGTCCAGGCGCAGGCCGAGGCCGACGCGGCGATGGTGGCGGCGGCCGTGCGGGCCAGGGCCGCCGATCCGGAGGGCAGGGTGATCAGCTCGGTGGGGGCCGGCAGCGCCTCCGCCGCGTCCCCCGAGGTGCCCCGCGACCTCGTGCGGATGTCGACCGCCCTGCGTCAGTCACCCGTCGTCGCGGCCGTCCGGGAACCGGCCGGGACCAGCCCAGGAAGCGACTTCCATGAGCGAACCCGCTAACACCCCCTCGGGCGCGAGACCGCGCCGCGCCGTCGTGATCGGCGGCGGCATGGCCGGCATGCTGGCCGCCGCGGCCCTGCGCGCGTACGCCGACGTCACCGTCGTCGAGCGGGATGTGCTGCCCGAGGGCCCCGAACCGCGCAAGGGGCTCCCGCAGGCCCGGCACGTCCATGTGATCTGGTCCGGGGGCGCCCGTGCCATGGAGAAGCTGCTGCCGGGGGTGACCGAGGCGTGGCTCGCGGCGGGCGCCCGGCGCGTTCCGCTGCCGACGGGGCTGGTGTCGTTGCAGCCGCGGGGCTGGTTCCGGCGCTGGCCGGAGATGCAGTTCATGATCGCGTGCAGCCGTGATCTGCTCGACTGGGTGGTGCGCGAGCGGGTCACCCGAAGCGAGCGGGTGACCGTACTGCAGCGGACCGAACTGCTGTCCCTGGACGGCGACGCGTCCCGCGTGACGGGCGTGCGGGTGCGGACGGCCGACGGCCGGGAGCGGGTGCTGGCGGCCGACCTGGTCGTGGACGCCGCGGGACGCGGCTCGCGGGCGGCGGCCTGGCTGGAGGCGCTGGGCGTGCCCGCGGCGCCGCTGGAGGAGGTGGACTCGGGGCTCGTCTACTCCAGCCGGATCTTCCGGGCGCCCCCGGGCACGGAGGAGTTCCCGCTGGTCAACGTTCAGTCGGACGCCACGGTTCCGGTGCCCGGGCGGACCACGACCATCGAGCCGGTCGAGGGCGGGCGGTGGCTGGTCACGCTGTCGGGCACGCGCGGCGGTGAACCGCCCTCCAGCGCCGACGAGTTCGAGACGTTCGCCCGCGAGAGCGTGCGGCATCCGGTGGTGGGCGAGCTGATCGCGCACGCGGAGCCGCTGACGGACCCGGTCGTCACCCGCAGCACGGTCAACCGCCGGAGGTTCTACGAGAAGGTCGACGGCTGGCCCGAGGGGTTCGTGGTGATCGGCGACTCGGTGGCCACGTACAACCCGGTCTACGGGCACGGGCTCTCGGTCGCCGCGCAGGGTGCCGTGGCGCTGGGCGAGCTGGTGGCACGGCACGGGCCGGCCGCGCCGGGACTCGCCCGGCGGGCGCAGCGGGCGGTGGCCCGTCCGGTGGCGACGGCATGGGAGTTCGCGACCAGCACGGACATCCACTATCCGGGCGCGATCGGCAAGGCACCGAGCCTGGCCAACCGCGTCCTCGGCGCGTACGTCAACCGGCTGATGCTCACCGCGACCGGCCGTCCGCTCGTCGCGAAGGCGTTCTTCGACGTGGTCACCCTCTCCAAGCCCATGAGCGAACTGGTCAGACCGGCGGTGTTGATCGCCGTCCTGCGCGGCCCGCGCCGCCCGCTGCTGACGGCCCCGCCGCTGACTGCGGCCGAGTGGGAGTCGGTCACCGGCTCCGCGCAGGGCCCGCAGGCCCCCGAAGCCCGGGAGAGCGCGGCGTAGCTCTCCGCCAAGCAGGCGAACCCGCTGGAAGGCGAACGGGATTGTCAGTGGCGGGCGGCAAGCTGGGAGGTGCGCCGACCGGTGCGCGCGGCGGCCGTCCGCGCACCGCCGGCGCGTGCCGTGCAGGAACCGCCGTGCGACGCCCCGTCGTACGGCCGAAACCGGGGAGAGCCGACCGATGCCGACCGCCGTCCTGACCGACCGCCAGCGCGCCGCCGTGCAGGCGTATCTGCGCCTTCTGCACACCGTACGAGCCGCCTTCGACGGCCCGCCGGACGCGCACCGACCACCCGTGGTCCCGACCGCCGCGCTGGCCGAGGCGGACCTGGCCCTGGCGGAGGCGGGGCTCTCGGGCACCGAGGAGGAGTTCTTCCGCCTGCTCGGCGACTGGTGCCCTCGTTGACCCGGTGGGCGACCGGGAACTCGACGCCTCGGCGGACGACTCACACGTGGTGCACGACGACGGCCGTCGCGAGCAGGCCCCCGCGCACGGTCCAGCGGCCGTCGAAGGCCTCGAGGCGACGGCCGTCGACCACCGGACCGGGCACCAGGAGCCGGGCCCGGAAGACTCCGGAGGCGTCCGCGGCGGCCGAAGGGCCCGATGAGGCCGACGAGTCGCGGGCCTCGACGGCGACGCCCGGGTCGATCTCCACGTCGGCCTCGAGGAAGTCGAGCCACGTGCCGGTCAGGGGGAACCACGCCTTGTAGACCGACTCCTTGGCGCTGAACAGCAGGCGGTCCCAGTGGACGGAGGGACGGCTGTGGGCCAGGCCCCGCAGCCGGGTCCGCTCGGTGGGCAGGGCCACCGCGTCCAGTACGCCCTCCGGCAGCCGGTCGTGGGGTTCGGCGTCGATGCCGAGCGAGGCGAGTTCGCCGGCGTGGACCAGTGCGGCGGCACAGTAGCCGTCGCAGTGCGTCATGCTGCCGATCAGCCCGTCCGGCCAGCGCGGGGCACCGCGCTCGCCGGGCAGGACCGGCTGCGCCGGCACGCCGAGCTTCTCCATGGCACGCCGTGCGCAGGCCCGTACGGCGGTGAACTCCCGGCGCCGTTTGTCCACCGCCCGCGCTATGACCGCTTCTTCCTCGGGGTAGAGGGCGACGCCGTCGCCGAGTGCGTCACTGCCGTAGGCCTCCACGGCCGCGACCGGCCCCGGAAGCAGCTCCTCGATCACCTGCTCGGTCCTCCATCGGCAGAATGCGGCGCAGCTCCCCGGGCGGCTGCGGGCGCGGACCCCATTCGCGGGGATAGCCCAGGGACACCTCTTCGAAGCGGACGCCCTCGTGGTGGGTGGTCCGCGGGATGTGCAGATGACCGTAGACCATGCACGCCACCGGGAAGCGGCGGTGCCAGTCGGCGGTCAGGCGGGTACCGCACCACATGGCGAACTCGGGGTAGCGCAGGATGTCCGTGGGATGCCGGTCCAGTGGGTAGTGGTTCGCCAGCACCAGGGGGAGGTCGCCGGGGATCTCCGCCAGCCTGCGCTCGGTTTCGGCAACCCGGGCCCGGCACCACGCCTCGCGGCTGGGATAGGGGTCGGGGTGCAGCAGGTACTCGTCCGTGCACACGATCCCGGTGCCGTGCGCGTAGGCGAGCCCCTGCTCCTTGGTGGTGCATCCCTGCGGCAGGAACGAGTAGTCGTAGAGGAGGAACAGCGGGGCGACGACCGCCGGACCGCCCGGCCCCTCCCAGACCGGGTAGGGATCCTCGGGTGTCGTGACGCCCAGCTCCCGGCACACGGCGACCAGGTGTTCGTACCGCTCGACGCCGCGCAGGGTGACCGTGTCCTTCTGATGGGTCCACAGCTCGTGGTTGCCGGGTGTCCAGATCACCCGGCGGAAGCGTCCGGCGAGCAGTCCCAGGGCCCAGCGGATGTCGGCGACGGTCTCGGCCACGTCACCCGCGACCAGCAGCCAGTCCTCGTCCGAGGTGGGCCGCATGCGCTCGACGAGCGCGCGGTTCTCGGCGTACCCGACGTGCAGGTCGCTGATGGCGAGCAGGCGTCCACGGCCGTCCGTCGACTCCACTGACGCCCCTTTCGAGAACCGAACGCGCTCCACGAGACCACATCCGGTCGCGGACGGACAAGAGCGACCCGCGACAGGCGCCCGATCGTGGCCGGAAACAGCCCCGCCGGGGACTCGGCAGCTCCGGAAAACATCCCTTGCCGCCCGAACGGGAACCGGAGGAAATCCGTAACACGCGCGTAGCGGTGGTGGCGCCCGGAAGGGCCTATGATCGCCCCAGCACATCCGTCGCGGACGCCGCAGAAGCGTACGGCGGTTCGGTGCACCTCCCTCTTCCCTGGCCGGGCACGGCCTGCTTCGCCCTGCCCGCACGACCGTGAAAGGCGGCCTGCATGGTCTCTCGCGTACGCGTCTGGCTCAACCGCACGTACGCGGAGAACGTGTTCTTCATGGATCAGCTGCGGAGAAATCCCAGCGACCGGGCCGTGGAGATCCATGCCACGCACGGCGACCCCGACTCCCCCGTCCTGGCCGCCGCGGACACCGCCGAACTGGAGCCGGAGGGCCTGTCCCCGGCCGCGTACGTCGAGTACGCCCTCGACCAGTGCGCACGGCGGGGCATCGATGTCTTCGTGCCCCGTCTGCACCAGGAGGCGATCGTCGCGCACCGCGCCGAGTTCGAAGCGGCCGGTACGGCGCTGCTGGCGCCCTCGGCCGAGGCGGTCGCGGTCTTCCAGGACAAGGCGACGGCGTACCGGGCCGTGGAGTCGATCGGGGTGCCGGTGCCGCCGTGGTGGCGGGTGACCGACGAGCACGAACTCCTCGCAGCCGTGGAGCAGTTGGAGGCCGCCGGGCACAAGCCGTGCTTCAAGCCGGCGGCGGGCGCGGGCGGGGTCGGGTTCCGCGTCATCACGCGCGCCCCCTTCTCGCTCGCCCAGCTCAGCGGCTTCCCGGGCCCGTACGTGCCGCTGGACCTGGTCGTGCGGGCGGTGCGGGAGGCCGAGGAGCCGGTGGACTGGCTGGTGATGCCGCGCCTGGAGGAACCTGAAGTGTCGGTCGACTGCCTGACCGGACGGGACAACCGCGTCCGCATGGCGGTGGGCCGCACGAAGAACGGCCGTCGGCGCGGGTTCACGCTGCACGAGCAGTGGCTGGAGCCGGCGCGGCGCCTCGCGGAGGGGTTCGGGCTGCACTTCCTGTCCAACATCCAGTTCCGCATGTTCGGCGACGGGCCGGTGCTGCTGGACGTCAACACCCGCGCCGCGGGCGGGCTGCACCAGCTCTCGCTGTGCGGGATCAACGCCCCTTGGGCGGCGGTGCAGTTGGCGCTCGGAGAGGACCCCGGGGAGGTCGTTCCGCCGTTTCTGGGCACGGACTACTCCGTGGTGGCCGGACCGCGTCCGCTGCGTGCGGTTCCGCTGCCGCCCCAGCGGACGGAGGAGCGGGCCCCGGTGTTGCCCGCGGTACCGGTCGGCTCCGTCGGCGTCGGGGCGGCGGAGGCCCTGCCCCTGTAGTGCCGCGACCGGCACCGTCCGCACGTCACGGAGGGGCGTCCGACGCGCCCTGCGGAGCGCGGGGCTGACGACACCCCCTCAGGTATGGACCAATCCGCCCTGAACCCTTGACACCAGGATTGGTCCATACCAACTTTGTTGCGCACCCTTCTGCACTCCCCTGTACTCCCCCTGCACTCCAGGACCCCCACTCCTTCAGGGAGATCGCGTGCGCACAGTTCTCAGACGTTCCAGGCGTGCCTTCTTCGCCCTCATAGGCTCCGCCGCCCTCGCCCTGGCCGGGGCGGTCGCCCTGCCCGGAACCGCCCAGGCGGCCAACATCCTGTCCAACCCGGGCTTCGAGTCCGGCTCCCTCTCCCCCTGGACCTGTACCGGCAATCTCGGCTCGGTCGTCTCCAGCCCCGTCCACGGCGGCTCCAAGGCACTTGCGGGCGCGGCGAGTTCGAGTGACGACGCCCAGTGCAGCCAGACGGTCTCGGTGCAGCCGAACACCACATACACCCTGAGCGGCTGGGTCCGCGGCTCCTACGTCTACCTCGGGGTCGACGGCGGCGCCTCGACCTGGACCACGTCTCCGTCGGCGTACAGCCAACTCTCCGTCGGCTTCACCACGGGCGCCGGGCAGACCAGTGCCACCGTCTACGTCCACGGCTGGTACGCGCAGGGCACCTACTACGCCGACGACATCAGCCTGGACGGACCGGGCGGCGGCGGTGGCGGAGGCGACACCCAGGCGCCGAGCGCGCCGACCGGACTGACCTCCACGGGCAAGACGTCCTCGAGCGTGTCGCTGAAGTGGAACGCCGCCGGCGACAACGTGGGCGTGACGGCGTACGACGTCTACAGCGGCTCCAACAAGGTGCTCAGCGTCTCCGGTACGACGGCGACCGTGAGCGGTCTCTCGTCCAGCACGTCGTACACGTTCACCGTCAAGGCACGGGACGCCGCCGGGAACGTCTCCGCAGCCTCCAACGCCGTGACCGTGACGACGGACGCCGGCAGCGGCGGCGGCACCGGCTTCAAGCAGGCCGCGCCGTATCTGTACGAGGGCTGGGGCGACCCGCCGAGCCCGAGCACGGTGATGAGCGCCACCGGGATCAAGTGGTTCACGATGGCGTTCGTGCTGGACTCCGGTGGCTGCACGCCCGCCTGGGACGGCAGCCGGCCGCTGACCGGGGGCGCCGACCAGAGCGCCATCAACGCCATCCGTTCCGCGGGCGGTGACATCGTCCCGTCGTTCGGCGGCTGGCAGGGCAGCAAGCTCGGCGCCAACTGCTCCTCCGCGAGCGCGCTCGCCGGGGCCCTGCAGAAGGTGATCGACGCCTACGGCCTGAAGGCGATCGACATGGACATCGAGAACTCGGACGAGTTCGAGAACGAGGCCGTCCAGGCGAAGATCCTGACCGCGCTGAAGACCGTGAAGGCGAACAACCCCGGTCTGAAGACGATCGTCACCTTCGGTACCTCGACGACCGGCCCCACCTACTACGGCAACCGGCTCATCGAGCAGGCGCAGTCGCTGAACGCCAACATCGACGTCTTCACCATCATGCCGTTCGACTTCGGCGGCGGCTCGGACATGTACGGGAACACCGTGAACGCGGCCGAGGGCCTGAAGGCCAAGCTGAAGTCGACGTTCGGCTGGGACGACGCGACCGCGTACTCCCACATCGGCATCTCCGGCATGAACGGCCTGTCCGACCAGCAGGAGAACACCACCCCGGCGATCTGGACCCAGATCCGCGACTGGGCGAACTCCCACCACATCGCCCGGCTCGCCTTCTGGGCGGTCAACCGTGACCGGCCGTGCGCGGGCGGCGGCGTGGTGAGCAACTGCTCCGGCATCAGCCAGAACAACTGGCAGTTCACGTCCATCACGGCCGGGTTCACCGGCTGAGCCCACCGACCGGCGGCCGGTCCCACGAGGGCCGGCCGCCTCGGCACGTCAGAAGCGGCCCGAGCCCCGGTACAGCTCCAGCTCGCCGTCCAACTCGACCGCGAGGACCGTGGCGTACGGATCCAGGTCGGCCTCGGACAGAGGGTCGATCCACAGCACGCCGACCGCCTCGTGCAGCCCGCCGACGACCCGGTGGCCGAGTTCGGTGCCGGTGCCGAGCACGGTGACCCTGCGGACCGCCGTGGCCAGGCCCCGGACGCCGATCTCGGCGCGCGGGATGTCGAACAGGGTCAGATAGAGGGTGCGGCGGTCGGCGGAGAGGGTGCTGGGGCCGTAGTGGTGCCCGGCCGGAAGGCCGCGCACCGTCCCGTACACCGCCTCCGCATGCCGGCGGATCCACTCCCCCAGGCCTTCCAGACGCTCCACCTGGGGCTGCGGGATGGTGCCGTCCTCCATGGGGCCGACGTCGAGCAGCAGGTTGCCGCCTCCGCCGATGGTCTCCGTGAAGTAGCGGACGAGCTGGGACAGTGACTTGTGGTTGTGGTCGTGGTGCTGGTAACCCCACGAGTCGTTGATGGTCAGGCACAGCTCCCAGGGGCCCTCGGGCGGGACGATGGGGGCGCCCTGTTCCGGGGTCGCGTAGTCGCCCTCGCTGAGCATGCGGGCGTTGAAGACGACGTCGGGCACGTGACTGCGGATGAGCGCGGCGAGTTCGGGGATGCGCCACTGTTCCTCGCTGCGGTCCCACTCGCCGTCGAACCACATCAGGTCGGGACGGTAGCGGGATACCAGCTCCGTGATCTGGCCGTCCCGGTAGGCGATGAACCGCTCCCAGGCCTCAAGGTCCTCGTCCTCGGCCGCCACCTCCGAGTAGCGGTTGTCCTCCAGCTCCGGCGGGCGGCCCGGCTTGCGCGTGGACGCGTAGTCGGGGTGGTTCCAGTCGGAGTGGGAGTAGTAGAGGCCGACCTTGAGGCCCTTCTCGCGCAGGGCCTCGGCGTAGGGGCCGATGTAGTCCTTGCCGAGGTTCAGGTCGCCGTATCGCGTGTCCCACAGGGCCACGCCGTCATGGTGACGGCTCGTCAGGACCGCGTACTTCGCGCCCGCCCGGGCGAACAGGTCCGCCCAGGCCCGGGGGTCGTACTTGGCGCCGGTGAAGCGCTCGAGCTGGGACATGTACTGCTCGTGCGGCACGATGTCGTCGTAGAACGACCAGGACTCCTGGACGCCGTCGACGGCGTAGATGCCCCAGTGGACGAAGATCCCCAACTTGGCGTCGGTGAACCAGGGTTGCATGGCCACGGGTCAGCCCCTCCGCAGGCGGAGCGTCAGGACCTGGAAGGGCCGCAGGGTGACGGGTACCCCGCCGTCGACGACGCCGGCGTCCTCGAGCGGCCGCTCCAGCAGGTCGGTCACCTGGGCGCCGGCGAGCGGGAAGCCCGTGCGCAGCACGCCCTCGGCGCGACCGCCCCGGGACTCGTAGAGCCGTACGACGACGTCACCGGACTCGTCGTCGGCGAGCTTCACCGCCTCCACGGTGACGCCCTCGCCGTCCACGGAGACGACCGGCTCCGGCGCGCCCGCCGCATCGGCCACCCGCAGCGGGAGGTTGAGGGAGTAGCCCTCGGCCACCGCGTCGTCGATCGTGGCGCCCGGGAGGAGGGAGTAGGTGAAGCGGTGGCGGCCCTGGTCGGCGCCCGGGTCCGGGATCCGCGGGGCGCGGACCAGGCTGAGGCGGACCGTGGTCGTCGTACCGCCGTCGTCCCTCACCGTGCGGGAGACGTCGTGGCCGTAGGTCGAGTCGTTGATGACCGCCACGCCGTAGCCGGGCTCGGCGATGTGCACCCAGCGGTGGCCGCAGACCTCGAAACGGGCCGCCTCCCAGCTCGTGTTGGTGTGCGTGGGCCGCTGGATGTGGCCGAACTGGATCTCCGCGGAGGAGTGCGGGGCGCGGATGTCGATCGGGAAGCCGGCCTTGAGGAACTTCTCGGCCTCGTGCCAGTCGATGTCCGTCTCGAAGTCGATCCGGGGGCTGCCCGCGCGGAGCGTGATCGTCTGGGTGATCTTCGAGCCCTTGCCGAAGCCGCGCTCCACACGGATCGAGCCGAGCAGCGGGTCCTGGTCGACGACCGTGACGGAGTCGGCGTCCATCAGGTCCGTGTAGCGGTTCTTGTAGTGCTTGTCGACGTCCCAGGCGTCCCAGTAGTTCGGGAGGTCGGTGTGCAGGCGGAGCAGGTTGCCCTTGTCGGCGAGGACTTCGCGGCCGCCGGCGCGCAGGTCGCGCACGGAGGCGAGCGTGCCGTCCTCGGCCACCTCGACCCGTACCAGGCCGTTGTCGAGCACGCGGCCGCTCACCGTGACGGGCTGCGGGGGTTCGGCGACCGCGACCGGCGCGCTGCCGCCCGCCGGCACCTCCACGTACGCCGGCGCTCCCGTGGCCGTGCGGATGACCTCGGCGCGGTCGAACGGACTGGTGTTGAAGACACGGGTGCCGCCCTCGCCCAGTGCGGCGACCGCCTCGGCCGTCAGCTCCTCCAGCTCCCGGGCGACACGGGCGTACTCGGCCTCGGCCTCCCGGTGCACCCAGGCGATCGAGGAGCCCGGCAGGATGTCGTGGAACTGGTGCAGCAGGACCGTCTTCCACAGCCGGTCGAGCTTCTCGTACGGGTAGGCGTAGCCCGGCGCGTGCAGTGCGGCCGTCGTCGCCCACAGCTCGGCCTCGCGCAGCAGGTGCTCGCTGCGCCGGTTGCCCTGCTTGGTGCGGGCCTGGGAGGTGTAGGTGGCCCGGTGCAGCTCCAGGTACAGCTCGCCGACCCACACCGGGGCGTCGGGGTACTCCGCGAGGGCCTTGGAGAAGAAGGTGTCGGGGTGCTCCACCTGGACCTTCGGGGAGCCCTCCAGGTCCCGCAGCCGCCGCGCCCGCTCCATGATCTCCCGGGTGGGGCCGCCACCGCCGTCGCCCCAGCCGAAGGGGGCCAGCGAACGCGTCGCGCCGCCCTTCTCCTGGTAGTTGCGCACCGCCCGGGCCATCTCCTCGCCGCTGAACCGGGCGTTGTAGGTGTCGACCGGCGGGAAGTGGGTGAAGATGCGGGTGCCGTCGATGCCCTCCCACCAGAAGGTGTGGTGGGGGAACCTGTTGGTCTGGTTCCAGGAGATCTTCTGGGTGAGGAACCACTCGTTGCCGGCCAGCTTGGCGAGCTGCGGGTAGGCCGCGGTGTAGCCGAAGGAGTCCGGCAGCCACACGCCCTTGGTCTCGACGCCGAAGTGCTCGATGAAGAACCGCTTGCCGTGGATGAGCTGGCGGGCCAGCGCCTCGCCGCCGGGCAGGTTGCCGTCGGCCTCGACCCACATGCCGCCGACCGGTGCCCACTGGCCCTTCTTCACCGACTCCTGGATACGGGCCCACACGTGCGGGTAGTTGTCGCGCACCCACTCGTACTGCTGGGCCTGGGAGCAGGCGAAGACGAACTCCTCGTACTCGTCGGCCAGCGAGGTGACGTTGGAGAAGGTGCGGGAGGTCTTGCGCTTGGTCTCGCGGATCGGCCACAGCCAGGCCGAGTCGATGTGCGCGTGGCCGACGCCGGAGATGATGTGCGCGCTGGCGTGCGCGGGCTTGGCGAGCACCGGCTTCAGCGCCTCGCGCACGGAGGCGGCCGAGCCGGAGACGTCGTCCAGATCGAGCAGGTCCATCGCCCGGTCGAGCGCGTGCATGATCTCGTGCCGGCGCGGGTCGTGCTCGCCGAGCTCCAGCATCAGCTCGCGCAGCACCTGGACGTCGAGATCGAGGTGCCAGACGTCCTCGTCGAGGACGGCGATGTCGGCGCGGCGGAAGGTGTAGAGGGGCTTGTCGCCTGCCGTGAGGACGTCACCGAGCGGGGTGGGGGCGGCGAAGTCGTTCGCGAGGATGTCCGGGTTGGAGGCGGCCTCGACGAGGTAGTCGATCTCCTCGCCGCCGACGGCCGGGTGGGCGATGGGGACGTACTGGTTGAGCGGGTTGACGGCCTTCAGGGGCCGCCCGTCGGTCAGGTGCACCAGGGCCTCCGCCTGGTTGCCGGGCCAGTCGCCCACGAAGCCGAGGTCGATGACGGCCTCGACGCGCTTCCCGGCCCACTCGGCGGGCACCCGCCCGCGCATCCGGAACCAGGTGGTGCCCCACGGCGGCCCCCACGGGGTGCCCATCGCGAAGGGCGTGTAGGGCGCGGCGGCGGCCTCGGCGAACGGGACCGGCTCCCCCGGGGCCTGCCAGGCCTCCACCTCGAAGGGAACCGTGGCGGCGTAGATCGCGGTCTTGATGCGCTGGTCGTGGAGGCGCTGGACGCGCTCCTCGATCCGGCGGCGTTCGTCGTGCATGAGGTGTCTCCAGGGTGAGCGGGAGGCGAGAGGGAGAAAGCGCTTACTGGAAGGTGTTCACCTAAGGTACGCCAGCCCAGGGTGGACCGCCGTGTAGCCCTCGACCAGCCTGCGCGCGACGTTCACGGAGTCGACCAGCGGATGCAGGGCGAACGCCTTGACGGCCGTCGCGCGGTCGCCGGTCTCGGCGGCGGCGAGCACCTCGCGCTCGACCGCCTTGACGGCGCAGACCAGGCCGGTGGCGTGGCCGGGCAGCGGGTCGACCGCGACCGGGTGCGCTCCGTTCGCGTCGACCAGGCACGGGACCTCGATCACGGCCTCGGCGTCGAGGACGGACAGGGTGGTGCGGTTGCGGACGTTGAGGATCAGGGTGGTGCGCTCGTCGCGTGCGATGGCCCGCATCAGGGCGAGGGCGACCTTCTCGTAGCCGCCGGACAGGTCGTCGGCCTCGCGCTCTCCGGCGCCCGCGCTCTCGCGGTTCTCGGCCATGTAGGTCGCCTCCCGCTCGGCGCGGGTGCGTTCCCAGA
Organism: Streptomyces sp. NPDC028331; assembly: GCF_055565775.1. Classification (NCBI taxonomy): domain Bacteria; kingdom Bacillati; phylum Actinomycetota; class Actinomycetes; order Kitasatosporales; family Streptomycetaceae; genus Streptomyces; species Streptomyces sp. NPDC028331. The sequence continues at coordinate 146,752 of NZ_JBVHTR010000015.1, forward strand.
CCTGAAGGGCCCCGGCGTCCGACTGCGTGACCTGCTCGTAGAAATGCGCCTGCTGGTCGCGGAGGAACGCGCCCCGGGTCTTCTCGGCGTGCTGGTAGGCGCGCACGGCCTCGCGGTTGAAGTAGTAGTAGTGCAGGTATTCGTTGGGGATCGCGCCGAGCGACTGCAGCCACTCCACCCCGAAGAGCTTGCCCTCCTCGAAGGAGCCGAGCAGGTCGGGGTCGGCGAGCAGACGCGGGAGTTCGTCCCGGCCGGCGACGCGCAGGCCGCGGACCCAGCCGAGGTGGTTCAGGCCGACGTAGTCGATCCATGCCTCCTTCGGGTTCGCGCCGAGCACCCGGGCGATCCGGCGGCCGAGGCCGACCGGCGAGTCGCAGATGCCGATGACGCGGTCGCCGAGATGGCGGGACATGGCCTCGGTGACCAGGCCCGCCGGATTGGTGAAGTTGATGACCCAGGCGTCGGGGGCGAGCCGGGCCACCCGCCGGGCGATGTCGACGGCCACCGGGACCGTGCGCAGACCGTAGGCGATGCCGCCGGCGCCGACCGTCTCCTGGCCGAGGACCCCCTCCGCGAGGGCCACGCGCTCGTCGTTCGCCCTGCCCTCGAGGCCGCCGACGCGGATCGCGGAGAAGACGAAGTCGGCGCCGCGCAGCGCCTCGTCCAGGTCGGTGGTGGCGATCACCTCCGGCGCGTCGGGCACCCCCGCGGCCTGATCGGCCAGGACGCGGGTCACGGCCGAGAGCCGGCCCGCGTCCAGGTCGTGCAGCACGACCCGGGTGACGCGGCCCTCGGCGCGGTCCGTCAGGAGCGCCCCGTACACGAGCGGCACACGGAACCCGCCGCCGCCCAGAATCGTCAGCTTCACGCTTGCACCTTTCCTGCCACGATCACCTCGACGCCCGCCTCGTCCAGCGAGGAGCGGGTCGCCGCGTTCACCGCCGCGTCCGTCACCACCACGTCCAGGTCCTCGGGACCGCAGACCTTCGCCATGCCCGTGCCCGGGAACTTCGCCGAGTCGGCGAGCAGCACGACCTTGTCGCTCGCCCTGATCATGGCTCGCTTGACCGGGACCTCGACGACCGTCGTGTCCATCACCTGACCGCCGGGCCGGACGCCGCTGGTGCCGAGGAAGAGCCAGTCCGCGTGGAGCTGGCGCAGGTTGTCCTCGGTGAGGAAGCCGACCAGCGAGCGGTACTCGCGGCGGACCATGCCGCCGAGCAGCACCAGCTCGATGCCCTCGTCGTCGGCGAGTTCCTCGTAGACGACGAGGTTGCTGGTGATCACGGTGAGCCGGCGGCCGTGGAGCCGGCGGGCCAGGCGGTAGGCGGTGGTGCCGATGTCGAGGAGCACCGACTGTCCGTCCGTGATCATCTCGGCGGCGTGCGCGGCTATCGCGTCCTTCTCGGCCACGCGCACCTCGGCCACCTCGGCGAAGGGCTGGTCGCCCTCCTCGACGACCGCGCCGCCGTGCACCCGCGTGAGCAGACCGTCCTCCTCCAGCTTGACGAGGTCGCGCCGGACGGTGGCCGGGCTCACACCGAGCTGCTCGGAGAGATCGGTCACTGACGCGGGCCCGCCGGAGCGCAGGACCCGCAGGATGAGTTGGTGTCGTCGTTCTGCCAGCACGCGGTGAACACTACTCGTCATCTTCAATCATTTCTATGCTCACTTCTGCTTGAGTATTGACCAATCTCGTCGGGGAGCGCACGATTCCGTGCACCGAGTTTGAGCAGTTCTGACGAGAGGACCCACGCGTGGACGCCGACCGGCCCGAGGTGCTGTTGACCGGGCTGCTCTTCTACGACCTCGTCCTCACAGGCCTGGGCAAAGCACCGACACCGGGCGAGGAGATCTGGACGGCGGGCATGGGCTGCGGCCCGGGCGGCATCGCGAACCTCGCGGTGGCCGCCGCCCGCTTCGGCCTGAGGACCTCCCTGGCCACGGTCTTCGGCGACGACTTCTACGGCGCGTACTGCCGGGACGTCATCGGTCACCGGGAACACATCGACCTCTCGCTCTCCCGCACCGCCAACGGCTGGCCCACCCCCGTCACCGTCTCGCTCGCGCACGGGAACGACCGGGCCCTGGTCACGCACGGCCAGGAGCCCCCGTACTCGCAGGACGAGCTGATGGGCGAGGTGCCCGAGGCACGCACCGCCCTCGTGCACCTCGAGGCCGAGCCCCGCGCCTGGCTCGGCAAGGCCGCCGCGAACGGCACCCAGATCTACGCCGACGTGGGCTGGGACCCCACCCAGCGGTGGTCCCGGGACCTCCTCGACCAGCTCTCCCTGTGCCACGCCTTCCTCCCCAACGAGACCGAGGCGATGGCGTACACCCGCACCGACAGCGCCGTCGCCGCGCTCGGCACGCTCTCCGAGCTCGTGCCGGTCGCCGTGGTCACCCGCGGCGGCGACGGCGCGGTGGCCGTCGACCAGACGACCGGCGAGTACGCGGAGGCCCCGGCGCTCGACGTCGACGTGCTGGACGCGACGGGCGCCGGCGACGTGTTCGGCGCGAGCTTCGTCGCGGCCTCGCTCGGAGGCTGGCCGCTTCAGGAACGGCTGCGGTTCGCGGTGCTCTGCGCGGGACTGTCCGTCCGGCACCACGGCGGGGCCCTCGCCGCGCCGGGCTGGTACGGCGTCGACCGCTGGTGGCGCTCCCTGACCGACCCCGACCTCAGGCGCGCGTACGGCTTCCTGGCCGACCGCATCCCCGCGAACGTGGGCCCACCCGTGACCTACGCCCCCGTCACCCCGCCCGCATGGCGGAACTGACTCCCGAACGCCCCTCACCACGTCGAACAGGAACAACAGGAGTGACCCGTGGACCTTTCTCGTAGAGGCTTCCTCCAGGCCGCCGCGCTCACCGCGGCCGCGTCCGGCCTGACCGCCGCATGCGGCAGCGGCTCAGGATCGAGCAGCACCAAGAACGGCAAGGACCTCACCTTGTGGTACTGGGGCGGCGCACTCAGCGACAAGGTGGTCGCGGAGGCCAAGACGCACTTCAGCAGCCAGGTCAAGCTGACCGTCTCGTCCATCGGCGGCGACTTCAAGCAGAAGCTCACCACCACCCTCGCCGCGGGCACCTCCGTGCCCGACATCACCGGCATCAAGGGCGAGGACATGGCGTCCTTCCTGCCCAACGCCGGCCGCTTCCTCGACCTCAACGACCTGGGCTTCAAGAAGATCTCGTCCCAGTACCTGGACTGGAAGACCAAGCTCGCCCAGACCACCGACGGCAAGCAGATCGGCTTCCCGATCGACATCGGTCCCACCGCGCTCTTCTACCGCGCGGACCTGTTCGCCAAGGCCGGGCTGCCCACCGACCCCGACAAGGTCGCCGCCCAGGCCAAGACGTGGGAGGACTACTTCGCGCTCGGCACCGAGCTGAAGAAGAAGGTCCCCGGCACCTACCTGGTCAACAACATCAGCTCGGTGTTCACCATGGCGGTCGGCCAGGGCACCCAGCGGTTCATCGACAAGAACAACCACTTCATCGGCGACCAGGACCACATCCGCACCGCGTGGACCACGGCGGTGCGCCCCTACACCCTCGGCCTCGACGCCAAGATCAACGACAACACCTGGAACGCCGCCATTGGCAAGAGCCTGACCACCGAACTCGGTGCGGCCTGGCACGCGCTGGACATCGAGCAGGCCGCCCCGGGCACCAAGGGCAAGTGGCGGGTGTGCGCCATGCCCGGCGGGCCGGCCAACCAGGGCGGCTCCTACCTGGCCCTGCCCAAGCAGTGCCGCAACCCCGAAGAAGCGTTCAAGATCATCAGCTGGATCCTCAGCCCGGCCAACGACGCCCGCGGCTTCACCGACGCCGCCATCTTCCCCGCCGCCCCGGCCGCGTACGCCATGCCGGCCATGACGGGCCCCGACGCCTTCTTCGGCGGGCAGAAGATCATCGAGGTGTTCGGCCCGGCCGCCAAGGCCATCCCGGACAGCTACGAGGCGCCCGCCGACGCCGCCGTCATGGCCCCGTACATGACGGAACTGACCAACATCGAGGCCAAGGGCAAGAAGCCCGACGACGCCTGGAAGGACGCCGTCAGCCAGGCCAAGCAGATCGCCCGGCGACAGGGGGTGAACTGAGGTGTCGTCACCTCCGGTCACCGGCCCCGCCACGGTGCCCGGGCACCGTGGCGGGCCGAGCCCGGCCCGGTTCCGCCCCCGGCGCGCCACGCTCGCGGGCACCGCTCGGCCCAGGCGGCGCGGGCTGCTGTCGTACTGGCGGCAGTACCTGGCGATCTCGCCCTTCTACCTGATCTTCATCGCCTTCTCCTTCTTCCCCGTCTTCTACTCGCTGTACCTGGCCTTCCAGCGCTGGGACGGCATGGGCACCATGCAGTTCGTGGGCCTGCAGCAGTTCCGGTTCCTCTGGTCGGACCCGGTCTTCTGGCTGTCGATCCGCAACACCCTGGTGATCTGGGTCCTGTCCACCGTTCCCACGCTCTTCGGCGCCCTGGTGCTGGCGACGCTGCTGCACTCGGTGCGCCGCTTCAAGGGCTTCTACCGCATCGCCCTCTACGTACCGAACGTCACCTCGATCGTCGCGGTGGCGATCTTCTTCGGCGCGGTGTTCAGCAACAACTTCGGTCTGGTCAACGCGATCCTGGGCATGGTGGGCGTCTCGCCCGTCCCGTGGCTGAGCAACCCGTGGCTGATCAAACTGGTCATCGCGCTGCTGATGACCTGGATGTGGACCGGCTACAACATGATCATCTATCTGGCCGGTCTCCAGGCGATCCCGACGTCGATCTACGAGGCCGCGAAGATGGACGGTGCCGGGCCCGTCCGCACCTTCTTCCAGATCACCATCCCGATCATGCGGCCCATCATCCTGTTCACCGTCATCATCTCCACCATCAACGGCCTGCAGAGCTTCAGCGAACCCCAGGTGCTGTTCGCCAGCAACGCCGCCAACGCGAACCTCGGCGGCCCGGGCCAGGCCGGTCTGACCACGTTGCTGTACTTCTACCAGTCGGCCTTCCTCAACAACGACTACGGCTACGGAGCGGCCATCGTGTGGGCGTTCTTCGTGCTGATCCTCGTGCTGGTCGCCGTCAACTGGCGCATCACGCGAGGAGGGAGGAAGTCATGACGACGGCGGACACGACTCGGCCGGCCACGCGCGCGCGGCGGCTGCGCCGCCCCAAGGGCCTGACCGCGCACATCATCCTCATGCTGGCCGTCCTGATCTCGGTCTTCCCCTTCGCGTGGACGATCGTCATGGCGACCAACACCACCCAGGAGATCTACAAGAGCCCGCCGAAGCTGACGTTCGGCTCCCACCTGCTGGAGAACATCCGGCATGTGCTGCACACCATCGACTTCTTCGGGTCGATGCTCAACACGGTGATGGTCGCGTGCGTCACCACCGCCCTGGTGCTGTTCATCGACTCCCTGGCGGCCTTCACCTTCGCCAAGTTCGACTTCCCCGGACGCAAGGTCCTCTTCGGCACGCTGCTGTTGTTCATGATGCTGCCGCTCCAACTGGCGATCCTGCCGCAGTTCATCCTCATGTCCAAGATCGGCTGGGTCGGCATGCTCAAGGCGCTGGCCCTGCCCTCCCTCGCCAACGCCTTCGGCATCTTCTGGCTTCACCAGTACATCCAGAACGGCGTGCCCGACGAACTGCTCGACGCCGCGCGCATCGACGGCGCCGGGTTCTTCCGCCAGTACTGGAACATAGCGCTGCCGATGATCAGGCCGGCACTGTCCTTCCTCGCCATCTACGCCTTCGTCAACTGCTGGAACGACTACATCTGGCCGCTCGTCGTGCTCACCAACCCCGACCACGTGACCCTCCAGGTCGAGCTCGCCCAGCTCAACGTCGGCCACACCACCGACTACAGCATGGTCATGGCCGGTGTGCTCATGGCGGCCCTCCCGCTGGTCGTGGTCTTCAGCATCTTCGCCCGCGGGTTCATAGCGGGCGCCACCGAGGGAGCGGTGCAGGGCAGCTGAACCGGTGCCGCGAGAGAGAGGTGAGCAGTGACGAATGACGCCCGCGGCGGGCGGCGAGAGCGCGGCAAGGTGCTGGTGGTGGGCATGGACGGGCTGCGCTTCGACCGGCTGCCCCGCCCCCCGTCTCCGGACGGAGGCTCCCCCGTCTCGCTTCGCTCGCCGTCCATGGCACCCGTGCTGCACGGCCTGATGGCCGCGGGCGCCCACGGCACCAGCCTGCTGCCCTACGGCGAGGCGGACGGTCAGGCCGACGACGGGCCGTCGACCGGCATGGCCTACACCGACTCCGGACCCGGCTGGTCGAGCGTGCTCACCGGGGTGTGGCCCGACCGCCACGGGGTGAGGGGCAACGACTTCACCGGTGCCGACTACGCCCGCTACCCCGACTTCCTGAGCCGCGCCGTCACCGCCCGGCCCGGTCTGCGCACCGCGGCCGCGGTGTCCTGGCCGGAACTGGTGCACCGCGGCACCCTCGGCCCCGCCGTCGGCCGGCGTGCGTACTTCGACGGCGAGTCCCACGGCTACGAGACCGCGGACGACCTCGTCGCCCGCACCGCCGCACGCTGGCTCACCGAGGACGACCCGGACGTCGTGTTCGTGTACTTCGGCGCCACCGACGAGGCCGGCCACGCCACGGGCCCCCTCTCCCCCGCCTACGACCACGCCCTCCTGACCCAGGACACCCACCTCGGGCGGCTGCTGGAGGCCATCGACGCCCGGCGCTCCGACCCCGCCCGTGCGGACGAGCGCTGGACCGTGCTGGTCACCACGGACCACGGCCACCTCGACACCGGTGGCCACGGCGGCGACACGCGTGCCGAGCGGGAGGTCTTCGTCGTCCTCGCCGAACCCGGCCTGCCCGGCGGCACCCGGCTGCCCACGCCCCGCCTCGTCGACATCGCCCCCACCGTCCTGGACCGGCTCGGCGTCCCCCTCGACCCCGCCTGGGGACTGCAGGGCCGCGTCCTGACCGGCTCCCCGCCACTCACGCCACCACCGACTTCGGAATAGGTCATGACCGACCCCCTTATCGCCCTGCGCCCCTGGCAGGCCCCCGAACTGACCTCCTGGGAACGCCTGCCCATGAACGCCGTCGACCGGCGCTCCGGAGCACTCCCCCTGGACGGCGACTGGCGCTTCCAGTTGCTGCCCACTCCGGACGCGCCGGTCGGCGGTGCCTGGTCCTCGGCGCGCGTTCCCGGCGCCTGGACCCTGCAGGGCACCGACGACCTGCCGCAGTACACCAACGTCCGCATGCCGTTCCCCGACTTCCCGCCCGGCTCGCCCGACGCCAACCCGACGGGCGTGTACGAGCGCGAGGTCGTGGTGCCCGGCGAGTGGGCCGGGCAGCGGATCGTGCTCCAGGTCGGCGCCGCCGAGAGCGTGCTGCTGGTGCACGTGGACGGAAGGCCCGTCGGCATCTCCAAGGACTCCCATCTGGCCGCCGAGTTCGACCTGAGCGGGGTCCTGCGGCCGGGGGCGCGCGCCACCGTGCGCCTGACCGTCGTCAAGTGGTCCGACGCCTCGCACATCGAGGACCAGGACCAGTGGTGGCACGGCGGCATCACCCGGTCCGTGCTGCTGTACGCGACGGATCCGCTGCACCTGGCGGACGTGACCGTGCGGGCGCGGCGGGACGGCGAGCTGCGCGTCGACTGCCGGGTGCGCGACGTGCGCGGGGCACTGCCCGAGGGGTGGTACGTCAGCGGCGAGCTGGAGGGCCACCTTCTCGCGCAGGACACGGAGTTCGACCGCGTCAACGCCGAGGACGACCGCGTCTCCGACTTCCTCGGCGAGGCCCGCATCCGCACCACCGTTCCCGACGTGCGCACCTGGAACGCCGAGACGCCGGAGCTGTACGACCTCACCGTCCGCCTGCACCGCGCCGACGGCTCCGTCGCCGACACCTCGCACCACCGCGTCGGCTTCCGTGATGTCGAGATCGCCGGCCGGGACCTGCTGGTCAACGGCGAGCGCGTGTTCATCCGGGGTGTGAACCGCCACGACTTCCACCCGCTGACCGGCCGCACGGTGTCGTACGAGGACATGCGCGCGGACCTGGTGACCCTCAAACGGTTCGGCTTCAACGCGATCCGCACCTCCCACTACCCGAACGACCCGGCCCTGTACGACCTCGCCGACGAACTCGGCTTCTACGTCGTCGACGAGGCCGACATCGAGTCCCACGACCACGCCCACGAGATCGCCGACGACCCGCGCTATCTGAACGCCTTCGTGGACCGGGTCTCGCGCATGGTGCTGCGCGACAAGAACCACCCGTCGATCATCATCTGGTCACTGGGCAACGAGTCCGACTACGGCGCGAACCACGACGCGGCCGCGGGCTGGGTGCGGCGGCACGACCCGACGCGGCCGATCCAGTACGAGGGGGCCGCCAAGCTCGACTGGGCGGCGACCGACGACGCCTCCGACATCGCCTGCCCCATGTACGCGCCGCTCGAGGACTGCGTGGCCCACGCCCTGTCGGGCCGGCAGACCCGGCCCCTGATCCAGTGCGAGTACTCGCACGCCATGGGCAACAGCAACGGCACGCTCGCGGACCATTGGGCGGCCATCGAGTCAACGCCGGGTCTTCAGGGCGGGTTCATCTGGGAGTTCTGGGACCACGGAATTCTGCAACGCGTGAGCGACGGCAGACCCGCCGGGCGCGCGGGCGCCGGGCTGTACGACAACGGTGTCGCCGCGCCCGGCCACCGCTGGGCGTACGGCGGCGACTTCGGCGAGACCCTCCACGACGGCGCGTTCATCGCGGACGGTGTCGTCTTCCCGGACCGCACCCCCAAGCCCTCTCTGTACGAGCACCGGGAGATCGCGGCGCCGGTGCGCATCGAGTGCTTCAAGCACGAGGGCATCGTCCTCGGCAACCACCAGCACTTCCGCGGCCTGGACTGGCTGACCGGCACGTGGGAGCTGTCCCTCGCCGACGGTCGCAGGCTCACCGCGCCCGCCGAGCTGCCGGACCTGCGGCCCGGCGAGACGGCGGCGGTGCCGCTGCCCTTCGAGCTGCCGCGCGACGGCGGCGAGGCCTGGCTGACGCTGCGGGTGACCGTGGCCGAGGACCAGCCGTGGGCGCCCCGCGGCACCGAGCTGTGCGTGCCGCAGATCCGGCTGCGCGGGCCCGACGCCGCCGAGGAAGCCGCCGTGGACGGGCTCGTGGAGGTCGACGGCGAGGGCCTGCTGGTCCATCCCCTGCTGACGGCCGCCCCGACGCTGTCCCTGTGGCGTGCGCCCACGGACAACGACGAGCTGGGCGGCATGGCGCTGCGCTGGCGGACCTGGGGCCTGGACTCGCTGGTCCGCAAGGTCGTCTCGGTGCGCCGGGACGACGGCCGGGTGACCGTGGACGCCGAGTACGCCGGCACCGTCGGGGTCGTGCGGCACCGGCAGGTGTTCACGGCGGTGGAGGGCGGCGTGCGGGTCGACGAAGAGGCCGTGCTGCCCGAGGAGTTCGACGACGTGGCGCGGGTCGGGTCGGTGTTCGAGACGACGCCGGGTCTGGACCTGCTGGAGTGGTTCGGGCAGGGGCCCTGGGAGTCGTACCCCGACCGCAGCGCGGGCGCGCCGGTCGGCCATCACTCCGTCCGCGTCGACGACCTGTTCACCCCTTATCTGCGTCCGCAGGAGAGCGGCGGCCGGCACGGCGTGCGCCGGTTCACGCTGTCGGCGCCGGACGCGACCGGCCTCGCGGTCGTGCTCGACGAGCCGCGCCAGGTCTCCGTCACCCGGCACCGCGCCGAGGATCTGACGGCCGCCTCGCACCACGACGAGCTGGTGCCGCGTTCCGGGTGCGTGGTGCACATCGACGCGGCGCACCGGGGGCTGGGCACGGCGTCGTGCGGCCCCGACACCTTCCCCGAGTACCGCATCCCGCCGGGCGTCCACCGCTGGAGCTGGACGCTGCGCGTTCTGTAGAACTCCCCGTTCTCCTGCCCTTTTACGGAGCACACGTGTGCACTTCCCATGACCACAACCAGGGCGAGGCCGTGCAGGCCGGTGCCGGAAGACGCGGTTTCCTCAGGGCCACCGCCCTGCTGGGCGCCGCCGCCACGGCCGGGGTCGCGCTGCCGGCCGTCGCCGAGGCGGCCGAGAGGAGCGTCTGGCGGCCGGATGCGGACAGCCGTCGCTTCACCCTCGCGGTGATGCCGGACACCCAGTACCTCTTCGACGGGCCCAGCATCAACCCGGCGCCCATCGAGGCGTCCCTGCGCTTTCTGCTGGAGCACGCCCGGGACGAGAACATCGTCTTCCTGTCCCACCTGGGCGACCTCACCCAGAACGGCGCCAAGGAGGAGTTCGCCGCGATCAGCCGGGCGTTCGGCATCCTCGACCGGCGCGGCGTCGGATACAGCGTCCTGGCCGGCAACCACGACGTGAGGTCCTCGACGGACGACCAGCGCGGCTCGACGCCGTACCTGGACGCCTTCGGGCCGCAGCGCTTCACGGGCAAGCCGACGTTCGGCGGCGCCTCTCCGGACGGCTACAACACCTACCACCTCTTCAAGGCGGCGGGCCGCGAGTGGCTGGTGCTGGCCCTGGACTGGCGGCTGTCGGCGAAGGGGTACGCCTGGGCGAAGGACGTCCTGGCCCGGCACCCGAAGACGCCGGTCATCCTCACCACCCATGAACTCGTCGTCGAGGACGACCAGTTGTCCACGTACGGGCAGCAGCTCTGGGACCAGTTGATCCAGGACCACGACCAGATCTTCCTGACCCTGAACGGCCACTACTGGCCGGCGGGCCGGGCCACCCGCAAGAACGCGGCCGGCAACGAGGTGCACCTGCACCTGACGAACTACCAGAACCGCTACTTCGGCGGCGCGGCGATGATCCGGCTGTACCACTTCGACCTGGACCGGAACGTCATCGACGTGGAGACGGTCTCCCCCTGGATCCTCGGCCGGGCCAAGCAGGGGCTCAACGAGCTGGAGCGGCAGGAGATCGAGCTCAGCGGGGACGCCGACCGGTTCTCGGTCGAGATCGACTTCACGGAGCGCTTCGCCGGCTTCGACCCGGTCCCGGCCCGCCCGGCGCGGCCCGCGCCGAAGATGCTGATCCCGGGCACGGTCGCCTACTGGCGGTTCGAGTCGCCCGTCTCCGGCACCGTCCGCGACCTGTCCGGCCGCGGCAACGACCTCACCGTGGTGCCGGTGGGCGGCGGCTCGCTCGGCTGGTCGCCGGACCACCATCCCGACCAGCCGGGCCACGGCAGCCTGGAGTTCCAGGGCTACAAGTCCCCGCTGAAGGGCGCGTACCTGCGCACGGTCGACGGGGCTCCGCTCAACTCGGCCACCTTCGAGAGCGGCTACACCATCGAGGCCTTCTACCGGCTGCCCGCCGACTGGGACCCCGACCACAACGCCTGGTCGGGCATCGTCAGCCGTACGGGCACGGGCGGCGCGGCGGGCAAGACGGCCGACGATCCCGACGAGCCGCTGGCCACCCTCTCGCTGTCCAACGACCGTGAGCCGCAGTGGGCGATGCGCCCGCTGAACCAGGAGGGGATCGCCACCAACTGGGGCCAGGAGACCCCGCTGGAGACCTGGTGGCACCTCGCGGTCGTCAACGACGGGAAGCACACGACGCTGTACGTCGAGGGCTGCCCGGTCGTCCGCAACCCCAAGGCCGCCGCGGTGGGGATCACCTCCGTGGGTCTGCCGTGGCTGCTCGGCGGCTACGAGTACGCCGGGAAGATCGACCAGATCCTGCACGGCCGCCTCGGCGACGTACGGATCGTCGAACGGGCGCTGCCCGTCACGTCCTTCATGAACCAGCCGGCAAGCCGCCGCTGAAACGACGGCTTGTCGGCTAGCGGGTGACGGGACCGACGATCACCGACGGGTCCCCGGGACCGTCACCCTTGGCGGGCAGGTTCACCGTGAGCCGCAGGATGTGCGGGTGGATCTCGCGCGGCGGGGTGATCACCACACGCGTGTAGGTCGTTCCGCTGCCGCCGCCGTAGTTCTGCGGCACGACCAGCACGAAGGTAGCGCTCCGGCCGGGAGTGAGGACGACGGTGTGCGGGGCTTCCACGCTGCGCCGGGCATGGACGTGTCCTTCCCTGCCGACCAGGTCCACGCCCGGGAAGCCGCGCAGGGAGCAGGTGGCGGGACCCGAGTTGGTCAGCCTCACGGGAATGTTGGAGTACGGGCCCTTGCCGTACGCGGCGCCCTTGGCGAAGGTCAGATGCGCGGTCCGGCAGGGGGCGGCGGCCCTGGCGGTGGTCCGCGGTCCCGCGGACGCCGTGGCCGAGCCGGACGCCGTGGACGAGCCGGGCGCCGTCGAGCCGGGCGTGCCGCTGGTGCCACCGGTCGCGGTGCCGGGGGTGGCCGTCGCCGAGGTGCCACCGCCCGCCGAACCGCTGCCGGAGCCCGGGGTGTGGCCCGACGACGACGCCGTGGCGGACGGAGCGGCGCTCACTCCGCTGCGCTTGCCGTCGTCGCCGTTGCAACCGGTGAGGGCGAGGCCGGCCGCGAGCACCACGGCGGCGGCCGACACCTTGCGGAACTGCTGCACGCGCATGAGCTTCCCCCTGGTCTGGATGCCGGACCCGCCGCGCGGGCCCTGCATGCCAGTAAGACGGGGGAAGGGGAGGCGAGGTTGCGGCGGGCGCGGGGAGGACTCCCGTGCGCATTGTCACCCGCCGCCGGGGGAACCCGGGCAGGGCTTCGGGCGTGCCCGGCCCCCGCCTCAGGCGTAGAACCGCGACAGGCTCTGCAGGACGGCCGCGGGCTTCCCGCCGCCGTCGATCTCCACCGTGCCGTCCACGGCGATCTGCACGCCGCCCGGCACGTCCTCCACCGAGGCGAGCCTGGCGACCAGCCGGATGCGGGAGCCGACCTTCACCGGTGCGGGGAAACGTACCTTGTTCAGACCGTAGTTGACCTTCGTCGACACGCCCTCGACCTCCAGCAGCTCGGTGAAGAGCGGGATGAAGAGGGAGAGGGTCAGGTAGCCGTGCGCGATGGGCGCGCCGAACGGGCCGTCCTTCGCCTTCTCCGGGTCGACGTGGATCCACTGATGGTCGCCGGTGGCGTCGGCGAAGGTGTTGATCCGCTCCTGGGTGACCTCGATCCACTCGCTGGTGCCCAGGTCGCTGCCGGCCAGCTTCTTGAGTTCGTCGAGGCCGTTGACGGTGATGCTCATCTCACGTTCCTTGTCTAGGAGTCGGTGCCGTACCGGGAGCGGACCCGGGACTTCAGGAGCTTTCCGGAGGCGGTGCGCGGGAGGGCGTCCGCGATCACCACCGATTTGGGGATCTTGTACTTGGCCAGCCGCCCGGACAGCGAGGCGATCACCTCGTCCGGGTCGAGAGCGGCGCCCTCGCGGGGCACGACGACCGCGCGCGGCACCTCGCCCCACTTGTCGTCGGGCACCCCGATCACGGCGCACTCGACGATGTCCGGGTGGGCGAGGAGCTGGTCCTCGATCTCGGCGGGGTAGACGTTCTCACCCCCCGAGATGATCATGTCCTTGATGCGGTCGACGATGTAGACGTATCCGTCCTCGTCCACGCGGGCCGCGTCGCCGCTGCGGAACCAGCCGTCCGCGAACACGGCCGCGGTCTCCTCCGGCAGGCCCCAGTAGCCGGGCATGACGTGCGGACCGCGCACCACGACCTCGCCGGTCTCGCCGACGTCGACCGGGGCGAGGTCGGGCCGGACGACCCGGACGTCGCTGAAGAAGTGCGGCACACCGGCCGAACCCGCCTTGCTGACCGCGTGCTCGGCGTCCAGGAAGAGCGTGCCGGGCGCCGCCTCGGTCATGCCGTACCCCTGGAGGAAGGTGAGCCCGCGCTCCTGGTACCTCGCGATCAGCGGGGTCGGTACCGGGGAGCCGCCGCAGGTGAGGATGCGCAGACTGGACAGGTCGGCCCCGGACCAACGCGAGTGCCGTGCCACCTGGTCGAACATGGTCGGCACCCCGAACATGAAGGTGATCCGGTGACGCTCGATCAGGTCGAAGGTGGCGTCCGGGTCGAAGGACTCGACCAGGACACAGGTGCCGCCCTTGAGCAGGACCGGCAGGGTGAGCATGTTCAGCCCGGCCGTGTGGAACAACGGGGCGGAGACCAGGGCGCGTTCGTCGGCGATCAGGTCGTGGTCGACGAGGACGTTGAACGCGTTCCAGACCAGGTTGCCGTGCGTGAGCATGGCGCCCTTGGGGCGGCCCGTGGTCCCCGAGGTGTACATGATGATGCAGGTGTCGTCGAGGAGGACGGGCTGGTCGATCGGCTCGTCGCTCGCGGCGGACAGCAACTCCTCGTACTCGGCGCCCACTTCGACGTAGGTGCGCACATCGGTGCTGCCCGGCAGGCCGGCCACCAGCGCGGCCAGCGAGGGCCCGTAGACGAGAGCCTTGGCACCCGAGTCGGCGAGCTGGTAGGCGATCTCGGGTCCGGCGAGGCGGATGTTGAGCGGGACGAAGACCGCGCCGAGGGTGCCCGCGGCGAACAGCGTCTCCAGGTAGGCGGGGTGGTTCGGGCCGAGGTAGGCGATCCGGTCGCCGCGGCGCACGCCCCGGGCGCGCAGGGCGTGCGCGAGGCGGGTGGTGCGTTCGTGCAGCTCCGCGTAGGTGAGGGTGCGGTCGCCGTGGATCAGGGCGGTGCGGTGCGGGGTCTTGCGGGCCCGGCGTGCGGGCCATGACCCCAGTCCCTCGTTGCGCATCTCACGGCCCCTTACGCTTTCGTCAGCCCGAGCAGACGGGCGGCGTTCTCCTTGAGGATCTTCGGCCGGACCTCGTCCTTGATCGACAGCTTGGCGAAGTCGGCGAGCCAGCGGTCGGGGGTGAGGACGGGGAAGTCGGAGCCGAAGAGCACCTTGTCCTTGAGCAAGGTGTTGGCGTACTGCACGAGCTGCGGCGGGAAGTACTTCGGGGACCAGCCGGACAGATCGATGTGCACGCCCGGTTTGTGCGTGGCGACCGCCAGGGCCTCGTCCTGCCAGGGGAAGGACGGGTGCGCGAGGATGATCTTCAGATGGGGGAAGTCGGCTGCGACGTCGTCCACGTGCAGCGGGTTGGAGTACTTCAGGCGGATTCCGCCCCCACCGGGGACTCCGGCGCCGATGCCGGTCTGGCCGGTGTGGAACAGGGCGATGGTGCCGGTCTCCTCGATGACCTCGTACAGGTCGTACGCCACCGAGCGGTCGTTGGGGAAGAAGCCCTGGATGCTGGGGTGGAACTTGAAGCCCTTCACCCCGTACTCCTCGACCAGACGGCGGGCCTGCCGGACGCCGGCCTTGCCGCGGAAGGGGTCGATGGAGGCGAACGGGATCAGCACGTCCGGGTTGGCGGCCGCGGCCTCGGCGACCTCCTCGTTGGGGACCGGCTCGGTGCCGGTGGCGGACTCGGCGTCGACCGTGAAGATCACGGCGGCCATCTTCCGCTCGCGGTAGTAGGCGGCCGTCTCCTCCAGGGTCGGCTTCCGCTTGCCCTCCACCTTGAAGTAGGCGGAGGAGGCGTCGTGCAGGTCGTCGTCCAGCGAGGAGTGTCCCTTGGAGGAGACCTCGGCGTGGGTGTGGACGTCGATCGCGACGAGTTCGTTCAGGTCCATCACGCCTCCGGGAACTTCGGCGCGGGGATGCCGACGGTCTGCGGTTCGGCGCCGACCGAGGTGGCCCACACGTCGGCGAGGGCGTCCGGGGTCCAGCCGCCGTCGGCGTACGCCGCCCTGATCTCCTGCGGATGCGACCAGAGTGCCACCTTGTCGCCGCCGATGCCGATGCACTGGCCGGTCACGCCGCGCGCGGCCTCGGAGGCGAGGAAGGGCACGAGGGCGGCGCAGTCCTCGGGGGTGCCGAAGCCCTCGCCCTTGCGGAGGAAGGCGGGCAGCGGCTCGCCGTTCCTCATCGCCTCGATGTAGGGGGCGAAGGCCGGGATGGTCTCGGTCATGGCGGTGGCGGCGACCGGCACGACGGCGTTGACGGTGATGTTCGCGCGGGCCAGCTCCATCGACCAGGTGCGGGCCATGGCGGCGATGCCGGCCTTGGCGGCGGCGTAGTTCGTCTGGCCGAAGTTGCCGCGCTGGCCGGCCGGGGAGCCCACCAGGATCAGGGTGCCGCCCTCACCCTGCTCACGCATCCGGACGGCGGCGGCGCGGGCGCACGTGAAGGTGCCGCGCAGATGGGTGGTGATCACCGCGTCGAAGTCGTCGTCGGTCATCTTCCACAGCACCTTGTCGCGCAGGATGCCGGCGTTCGTGACCAGGATGTCCAGTCGGCCGAACTCCTCCACGGCGCGGCCCACGAGCCGGTCGGCGGCCTCGCCGGTGCCGACCGCGACGACCTCGGCCACCGCCTTGCCGCCCGCCTCGGTGATGGACTTCACGGCCTGCTCGGCGACGGCCTCGTCGACGTCGTTCACGACCACGGCGGCGCCGTGGGCGGCCAGGGCATGGGCGTAGGCCAGGCCGAGGCCACGGCCGCTTCCGGTGACGACGGCCACCTTGCCGGTGAGATCGATGCTGGGCACGAACGGGTCCCTTCCCTACGGGTCGGCCGCCGGGCGCGCTGCGGCGGGGGCGCCTGCGGCTTCGGCGGCGTGCGGCTTCGAGATCGAAGCTAAGGACAATCATTGTTGTCGTCAATAGTTGTTGCCGACCGGTCCGTGCGGCATGCTGTGGTCAGCAGTCCGTACCGCCTCCGCCCGGAGGCCCGGCCCAGGGAGCCCGTCATCGCCGGCCAGCAGCACGCCCCGACCTCCGCCGACCCCATCGACGCCCGGGAGCCGTGGATGCGCGGGCTGCACGCGGACACCGGCTATCTGCTGTACCGGCTCGGGCTGCGCTCCGGTCAGCTGTTCAACGCCTTCCTCCAGGAGTCGGGCCTGCGGCTGCGCCACTACGCGCTGCTGCGCTTCCTCGCCACCTCCGAGGGCGCCCTCCAGCGGGAGCTGAGCACCTCCCTCGGCTACGACCCGAGCGCGATCGTCGGTCTGGTCGACGACCTGGAGAAGCTGGGGTTCGCCGAGCGACGCCCCTCGCCGGACGACCGGCGCAGCCGTATCGTCGTGCTGACCGAGTCCGGCCGCGCCTTCCTGCGCGACACCGACGAGGCCGGGCTGCGGGTCACGGGCGAACTGCTCCGGCCGCTCGACGCCGAGGAGCGGGACGTCCTGCACGCGCTGCTGCTGAGAGTCGCCGAGAACGGGCTCGGGTGACACCGTGCCGACGACCGCCGACGCGCCGCCCCCGCAGTCGGTGCGCTCCGCGCCCGAGCGGCTGCTCGCCGTGCTCGCGGCCTTCGACCACGCGCATCCGGCGCTCTGTCTGACCGACATCAGCCGCCGGGCCGGACTCACCCTCACCACCACGCACCGGCTGGTGGCGGCGCTGACCGAGTGGGGCGCCCTCGAGCGGGACCCCGACGGCGTCTACCACGTGGGCCTGAGGCTGTGGGAGGTCGCCGCACTCGCCCCGCGCGGACTGGCGCTGCGGCAGGTCGCGCTGCCGTACCTGGAGGACCTGTACGAGGCGACGCACGAGAACGTGCAGCTCGCGGTGCGCGACGGCGCGGACGTCGTGTACATCGAGTGGCTCTCCGGGCGCTCGGCCGTCGGCGTCCACATCCGGGTCGGCGCCCGCTGGCCGCTGCACGCCACCGGGGTCGGTCTCGCGCTGCTGGCCCACAGCGAGCCGGCGTTCCAGGAGACCTACTGCGAGGGGCCGCTGGCCGCGTTCACCCCGTACACCCTCACGGATCCGGTGCGGCTGCGCCGCGAACTGGCCGATGTGCGGCGCGCCGGCGTGGCGGTGAGCAGCCGTCAGGTGACGGACGACGCCCTGTCGGTGGCGGCCCCGGTGCGCGGCCGCGACGGCAGGGTGACCGCGGCGGTGTCGGTCGTGGTCCCGCACGCGACGGCCCAGGTACCGGCCCTCGTCCCGGCGGTGCGGCTGGCGGCACGGGGGATCTCCCGGGCGCTGGGGTGGCAGCCGGACGGGCGCTGAGGTGGGGGCTTCGTTCCGACCGCCGGGTCATCAGGGGGCCCATTCCACCGGGCAGGACGTCGACCGGGAAGCGCCGCCGGGCCCTTCCCCCGGCCGCGGAGCGGGCGCCCTCGCGTCCGGGGCGCCCACCGGGCCCTGGATCGGGCCCCCGGCGAGCGGCGGCTCGGGTAGCCCTTGACCCACACAGGTCTCGCGGCGCGCGGGCCGAGGTGAGCTGCCGTTCGCTATCGCCGGCTCAGACTCTCGTTGAAGTCAACGAGCTCAGTGATGATCGCGCCGATGAACTCGGCCGCGGCTCCGGCACGGCCCGGCTGAGGCCGGGGCCACTCGTCCGCGGCGGTCGGTGACAGGAAGACGGCGGTATCGGGTGCTGTCGGCGGCAGCGCCCGAGCGCCGTGGAGGATGAGCATGTCGGCGACCAGGCAGGTCACCTCCCCCTCCGTCGTACGTCCGATCCAGACCGGGTACGAGCCGTCGCCCATGCCGCTGGGATAGGCGATGAGATTGGTCCCGGTACCGGGATCTGCCGTCTCCCCCGTCTCCGGTCGGTCCTCGAACGCCGCGGCCAAGGCGTCACGCCCGGCCGCGTCGAGGAACGACCCCATGCCGGTGTCCACTCCGAACCCGTAGAACTCCCCCTCGCCGAGCAGCCGTATGTCCTGGCCGGGCCGGACCGCGAGCTCCCAGCTCGCGGTGGGCTTGTCGAGGACCCGCAGCATGGCGGCGGTGTTCTCGCCCCAGCCCTCACCGTCCCATTCCATGGTGGCGATCAACACCGGATACTCCCCCGGCGGCACCGGTACGGTGAACGGCTCGTCGCGCTCACCCAGAGTGCCGGGGTCCGCGGCTATCACCGAGCCGGTGGGAAGGCGCAGGACACCGGCCGTCTCCGGTGCGGTGACGGTCGCGGTGCCGAAGTGGGGGTGGGCGAAGCGACTGCCGGGGGTGAACAGGGCCTCCAGATGGTGGGGGCGCATGCCCGCCGGCACGGACCACGGTCCAGCCGGGGGTTCGGGCTGCTCGTCGTAGGCGGCGAGTGTGAGGGACAGGGCGTCGTCCGTCCGGAATCCGAGCACCCGGGGGTCCGCGTACGCCGCCCAGTCGCCGAATTCCGCGCGCCGCAGGGTCCGGTGCTCTTCGGGGAGGTCGCGCACGGTGTGCAGGCTGCCGCGGTGGTCCAGTTCGACGCGCGCCCTCTCACTGTCGGGTCTCGCGGTGAGCTTGAAGTGCCAGCCGCGTTCCGGGAACTCCGGCTCGTCGGCGGACGTGTGGCGCCACTCCTCGTAGCAGCGCAGATGCAGGAGGCCCGCGGCCAGCTCCCGGTAGTCGTAACCCCGGACGCGTCGCCGCTGTTCGTCGAAGAGGAACAGCCCCAGGTAGTGGTGCGTCCAGTCCACCTGGAACAGCGCTCGCTCCCGGCCCCTGCCGGAGAGCAGCACCGCGTACGGTTCTGCTGCCGCGTCACGCTTGCGCGCCTGCTGCTCACTCATCGGTCCCACAGGCGACCGCGTCTGCGGATCCCATCCCGCGCAGTACATGACCTCGACACTGTTGCGCATACGCGTGATCCCACCCTCCGGCTCCAACGGCTCCGCACCCTAACCGGCGCCTCTGACAGCGCCACACTCAGCGAGTCCTCACGGGAGTCGTCCTCCTTCACCACCTGAACTCCCCACCCCCGAAGGGGCTTTCTCTGCTTCACCTCTTGACGACCGGGGTGCCGGAGAGCACATTGAGCGCGCAACCACCGTCTGAGAGCGCTCTCACAAGAGCCGCGGGCGCTCTCCGGCGGGCACCCGCGCATCAACTCCCCGTACCGAGAGGCACCCCCCATGAGCGATTCCTCCGGCATACCCCGCAGACGGCGCAGCGTGAGGCGGGCGTTCGTCGCCGTCCTCGGCACGATGGGGCTCGCCGTGGCCGCCGCCACCGTGGCCACGCCGTCCGCGAACGCCTCGGCTCCCGCTCCCCCGTCGGGCTGGAGCCAGGTCTTCCTCGACGACTTCAACGGCGCGGCCGGCTCCGGCGTCAACACGTCCAACTGGCAGTACGACACCGGCATCGGCTACCCGGGCGGCCCCGCCAACTGGGGCACCGGCGAGGTCGAGACGATGACCTCCAGCACCAACAACGTCGCGCTGGACGGCAACGGCGACCTGCTCATCACCCCGCGCCGCGACGCGTCCGGCAACTGGACCTCGGGCCGCATCGAGACCACCCGCACCGACTTCCAGCCCCCGGCGGGCGGCAAGCTGCGCGTCGAGGCCCGTATCCAGATGCCGAACGTGACCGGTACCGCCGCCCAGGGCTACTGGCCCGCGTTCTGGATGCTGGGCGCGCCCTACCGGGGGAACTACCAGAACTGGCCCGGTGTCGGCGAGCTGGACATCATGGAGAACGTCCAGGGCCTGAACAAGACGTGGGCCACGATGCACTGCGGCACCAACCCGGGCGGCCCGTGCAACGAGACCAGCGGCATCGGCAACTCCACCGCGTGCCCGAACACGACGTGCCAGTCCGGCTTCCACACCTACACCATGGAGTGGGACCGCTCGGTGAGCCCGGAGGCGATCCGCTTCTCCGTCGACGGCGTCAACTACCAGACGGTCACGGCCAACCAGGTCGACGCGACGACCTGGGCCAACGCCACGAACCACGGGTTCTTCGTCATCCTGAACGTGGCGATGGGCGGCGGCTTCCCGGCGGCGTTCGGCGGCGGTCCGACCAGCGCGACGGAGCCCGGCCACCCGATGGTGGTGGACTACGTCCAGGTCCTTGCGTCCTCGGGCGGTGGGAGCGGTACCACGCCTCCGCCGCCGGGCAACCGGGACGCCTACGGAGCGATCCAGGCCGAGTCGTACGACAGCCAGTCCGGCGTGGCCACCGAGGCCACCACGGACACGGGCGGCGGCCAGGACATCGGCTCGCTGGCGAACGGCGACTGGGCCCTGTACAAGGGCGTCAACTTCGGCTCGACGCCCGCGAAGCAGTTCTACGGCCGGGTCGCGAGCGGTGCGGCGAGCGGGGTGAGCGGACTGGTCGAAGTGCGCCTGGACAGCCGGAGCAACGCACCGATCGGGAGTTTCGCGGTGGCCGACACGGGCGGCTGGCAGAGCTGGAGGACGGTGCCGGCCAACATCTCTTCCGTGACCGGCACGCATGACGTCTATCTGACCTTCACCAGCGGCCAGCCGAACGACTTCGTGAACGTGAACTGGTTCGACTTCGGGCACTGACCGCCTGCCTCCCCCACGGGAAGGGGGCCCCGCGCGAGCGTGGGGCCCCCTTCCCGTGCACGGAGTTCGGCGCAACCCGGCTTCCGTACACGGAGTTCAGCGCAGCTCCGCCCGGAACGCCGCCGGTGTCGTGTCCGTGTGCTGGTGGAAGAACTTGGAGAAGTTAGCGGCGTCGGGGAAGCCCACGGCGGCACCGACGCGGCCTATCGGCAGGTCCGTGTGCGCCAGCAGGCGCTTGGCCTCGAGGACGACGCGCTTGTCGATGAACCCCTTGGGCGTCTGACCGGTGGCGGCACGGACGGCGCGGACCAGGGTGCGGCGGGAGTACCCGAGGGCGTCGGCGTAGGCGCTGACGCTGTGGTTGGTCGCGAAGTCCTTCTCCACCGCGTCCCGGAAGCGGGTGAAGGTGGTGTCGGCCTGGTCGCGGGTGGCTTCGGCGGAGCTGGTCGCGAGGTGCGCGAGGCGGACCAGGAACGCCGTCAGCGAGTGCCGCAGCACCTCGGTGTGCAGGCCGAGGGGCAGCGTGGTGGTGTCCTCGTACTCGCGCCTGAGCTGGGCGAGGGCCGCCCGGAGCGCGGCGAGCTGGGCGGGGTCGGGGTGCAGCAGCGGCGGCAGATCGTAGCGGTACAGCCCCGTGGCCTCCACCGTGGCGCGGGGCAGAAAGCCCGGTTGCATGGTCAGCACGATGCCGCGGTACTCGCTCGCCCGGGAAAAACGGTGGACCTGCCCGGGGCGGATCCACAGAAGGTCGCCGTCGGTCATCTCGTACTCGGCGAAATCCACCATGTGTGTCACGGGGCCGCCAGTGAACAGCATCACCACGTGGAAATCGATGCGGTGGACGCGCTCGAGCGGCGCGTCCCGGTGCCAGGTGCGCTCCGGCTCCATGGGGCCCACCTGCATACCGACGCCGCAGACGCTCAGGTCGACCGGGAACGCGTATGTCCTGATCCCGTCACCGTCTTGGGGGGTTCTGTCCGCCATGTCCTTCTCGTGCCGCCTCGGTACCACTGTCGATGTCCCACTTTCACCGAAGGCTGACACAGGCGCACCTTCCCCGGCAAAAGTCAGACTTTTAGGTTTGAACGCGTTCCACCAGTGATTCCGCATCCAGTGAGGACTTCTTGAAGATGAGTGCGCAGAGCACCGACCGATTCGAATGGACCGAGCTCGACCGGCGTGCCGTCGACACCGCCCGCGTCCTGGCCGCCGACGCCGTGCAGAAGGTCGGCAACGGCCACCCGGGCACCGCGATGAGCCTGGCCCCGGCCGCGTACACGATCTTTCAGAAGGTGATGCGCCACGATCCGGCGGATCCGGAGTGGACGGGTCGCGACCGCTTCGTCCTCTCCCCCGGCCACACCTCGCTGACCCTCTACACGCAGCTCTTCCTGTCCGGCTACGAACTGGAGCTGGACGACCTCAAGGCGTTCCGCACGCACGGTTCGAAGACGCCCGGGCACCCGGAGTACGGGCACACGGCCGGTGTGGAGACCACCACCGGCCCGCTCGGCCAGGGTGTCGCGAACGCGGTGGGCATGGCGATGGCCGCCCGCTACGAGCGCGGCCTGTTCGACCCGGACGCCCCCGCGGGCGAGTCCCCCTTCGACCACACGATCTGGGCGATCGTCTCCGACGGCGACCTGCAGGAGGGCGTCTCCGCCGAGGCCTCCTCGATGGCCGGCCACCAGAAGCTGGGCAACCTCGTCTTCCTCTACGACGACAACCACATCTCCATCGAGGGCGACACCGCGACCGCGTTCTCCGAGGACGTGCTGAAGCGCTACGAGGCCTACGGCTGGCACACCCAGCGCATCGAGCCCACCGAGAGCGGCGACATCGACGTGCACGCGCTGTACGCGGCGCTCAAGGCGGCGCAGGCCGAGACGGAGCGCCCCTCGATCATCGCCATGCGCACGATCATCGCCTGGCCGGCTCCGAACGCGCAGAACACCGAGGCCGCCCACGGCTCCGCGCTCGGCGCGGACGAGGTCGCCGCCACCAAGCGCGTCCTCGGCTTCGATCCCGAGAAGTCCTTCGAGGTGGCCCCCGACGTCCTCGCCCACACCCGCCGGGCCCTGGACCGGGGCGCCGAGGCGCACGCCGCCTGGGACAAGCGCATCGCCGAGTGGCGCGGCGCCCAGCCCGAGCGCGCGAAGCTGTACGACCGGGTCGTGGCCGGTCAGCTCCCGGACGGCTGGGAGGAGGCGCTCCCGGCGTTCGAGGAGGGCGCGTCCGTCGCCACCCGTGCCGCCTCCGGCAAGGTGCTCCAGGCGCTGGGCGCGGTGATCCCCGAGCTGTGGGGCGGCTCCGCCGACCTCGCCGGGTCGAACAACACGACCATCGACAAGACCTCGTCCTTCCTGCCGAAGGGCAACCCGTTGCCGGAGGCGGACCCGTACGGCCGCACGATCCACTTCGGCATCCGCGAGTTCTCCATGGCCGCGGAGATGAACGGCATCGCCCTGCACGGCAACACCCGTATCTACGGCGGCACGTTCCTGGTGTTCTCCGACTACATGCGCAACGCCGTGCGCATGTCCGCGCTGATGCAGCTTCCGGTGACGTATGTGTGGACGCACGACTCCATCGGTCTCGGTGAGGACGGCCCCACCCACCAGCCGGTCGAACACCTCGCGGCGCTGCGGGCGATTCCCGGTCTGAACGTCGTCCGCCCGGCCGACGCCAACGAGACCGCGATCGCCTGGGCCGAGATCCTCAAGCGGCACTCCACCAGCCCGGCCCCGCACGGCCTCGCGCTCACCCGCCAGGGCGTGCCGACGTACGCCCCGAACCCCGACGCGGCCAAGGGCGGTTACGTCCTGAAGGAGTCCTCCACCGGGACGCCGGACGTCATCCTGATCGCCACCGGTTCCGAGGTGCAGCTCGCCGTCGCCGCGCGGGAGCGGCTGGAGGCCGAGGGCGTGGGCACCCGGGTGGTGTCGATGCCGTCCGTGGAGTGGTTCGAGGAGCAGCCCGCCGAGTACCGCGAGCGCGTGCTGCCGCCGTCCGTGAAGGCCCGTGTGGCGGTCGAGGCCGGTATCGGCCTGACCTGGTACCGGTACGTCGGCGACGCAGGGCGCATCGTGTCCCTGGAGCACTTCGGCGCCTCCGCCGACGCGGGGACCCTGTTCGCCGAGTTCGGCTTCACCCCCGAGAACGTGGCCGCCGCCGCCAGGGAATCTCTTACCGCCGCCCGCGGTTGATCCGATCGCCAGAAGGAAGATGATCACAGTGACCGAAGCAACCGCAGCAGCGGAGCCGTTGAAGCGCCTGTCCGAGGCGGGCGTGTCGATCTGGCTGGACGACCTGTCCCGCAAGCGGATCGCGTCCGGCAACCTCGCCGAACTCATCGAGACCCGGCACGTGGTGGGCGTCACCACCAACCCGTCCATCTTCCAGGCCGCCATCGGCTCCGGAGAGGGTTACGAGGACCAGCTCGCCGACCTGGCCGTGCGGGGCGTGACGGTCGCGGAGGCCGTCCGCATGATGACCACGGCCGACGTCCGGGCCGCCGCCGACATCCTGCGGCCGGTGTACGACACGACGGACGGCCGGGACGGCCGGGTCTCGATCGAGGTCGACCCGCGGCTGGCCCACAACACGGCGGCGACCATCGCCGAGGCCAGGCAGCTCGCCTGGCTCGTCGACCGCCCCAACGTGATGATCAAGATCCCGGCGACCGAGGCGGGCCTGCCGGCCATCACCGAGGTCATCGGCCAGGGCATCAGCGTCAACGTGACGCTGATCTTCTCCCTGGAGCGCTACCGCCAGGTGATGGACGCCTACCTCGCGGGCCTGGAGAAGGCCCGGGCGGCCGGGCTCGACCTGTCCGCCATCCACTCCGTCGCCTCCTTCTTCGTCTCCCGCGTCGACACCGAGATCGACAAGCGCCTGGCGAAGCTCGGCACGGACGAGGCGCTGGCCCTGAAGGGCCGGGCTGCGCTCGCGAACGCGCGCCTCGCGTACGAGGCGTACGAGAAGGCGTTCGCCTCCGAGCGGTGGAGCGCGCTGGAGAACGCGGGCGCCAACAGGCAGCGCCCCCTGTGGGCCTCCACCGGTGTGAAGGACCCGGCGTACAAGGACACCCTGTACGTCGACGAACTGGTCGCGCCGGGCACGGTCAACACCATGCCGGAGGGCACCCTGAAGGCCACCGCCGACCACGGCGACATCCAGGGCGACACGGTGACCGGCGGCTATGAGCAGGCCCGCGCCGACCTCGCGGCCGTGGAGCGTCTCGGGATCTCCTACGACGAGATCGTCAAGCAGCTCGAGGACGAGGGCGTCGCGAAGTTCGAGACGGCCTGGCAGGACCTGCTGGACGCCGTGACGAAGTCCCTGAACAGCAAGGGAGTTGACGCGGAATGAGCGACGGGAACATGGCACAGGGCGCGGCTCCGGCCGACAGCACGCTGGTCCTGGAAGCCGCACTCACCCCTCCGGACAGCGGTTCGCCCGCGTGGGACAACCCGCTGCGCGACGCCCGGGACCGCCGTCTGCCCCGTATCGCGGGGCCGTCGGGGCTCGTCATCTTCGGTGTCACCGGCGACCTGTCCCGCAAGAAGCTGATGCCGGCGGTCTACGACCTGGCCAACCGCGGTCTGCTGCCGCCGGGCTTCTCCCTCGTCGGGTTCGCCCGGCGCGACTGGGCCGACCAGGACTTCGCGCAGGTGGTGCACGACGCGGTGCGCGAGCACGCCCGTACGCCGTTCCGTGAGGAGGTGTGGCAGCAGCTCGCCGAGGGCATGCGGTTCATCCCCGGTGACTTCGACGACGACACCGCGTTCAAGCAGCTCAAGTCCGCCGTGGACGAGTTGGACGCCTCCCGGGGCACCAGCGGCAACTACGCGTTCTATCTCTCGGTGCCGCCGAAGTTCTTCCCGAAGGTCGTCAAGCAGCTCAAGAAGCACGGCCTCGCCGACGCTCCGGAGGGATCCTGGCGGCGCGCGGTCATCGAGAAGCCGTTCGGCCGCGACCTGGCGAGCGCCCGGGAGCTGAACCGGATCGTGCACGAGGTGTTCGAGCCGGACCAGGTGTTCCGCATCGACCACTACCTGGGCAAGGAGACCGTCCAGAACATCCTGGCGCTGCGCTTCGCCAACCAGATGTACGAGCCGATCTGGAACCGGTCCTTCGTGGACCACGTGCAGATCACCATGGCCGAGGACATCGGCATCGGCGGCCGGGCGGGCTACTACGACGGCATCGGCGCCGCCCGGGACGTCATCCAGAACCACCTGCTCCAGCTCATGGCCCTCACGGCCATGGAGGAGCCCATAGCCTTCGACGCGGAGTCGCTGGTCACCGAGAAGCTGAAGGTCCTGAAGTCGGTGAAGCTGCCGGCGGACCTCGGTGGGCACACCGTGCGCGGCCAGTACGCGGCCGCCTGGCAGGGCGGCGAGAAGGTGCGCGGCTACCTCCAGGAGGAGGGCATCGACCCCTCGTCCACCACGGACACCTACGCGGCGATCAAGCTGGAGGTCGACAACCGCCGCTGGGCGGGCGTGCCGTTCTACCTCAGGACGGGCAAGCGCCTGGGCCGCCGGGTCACCGAGATCGCGGTGGTGTTCCAGCGGGCGCCCCACTCCCCGTTCGACACCACGGCCACCGAGGAGCTGGGCCAGAACGCGATCGTCATCCGGGTGCAGCCCGATGAGGGGATGACCGTTCGCTTCGGTTCCAAGGTGCCGGGTACCTCGATGGAGATCCGGGACGTCTCGATGGACTTCGCGTACGGCGAGTCGTTCACCGAGTCCAGCCCGGAGGCGTACGAACGGCTGATCCTGGACGTACTGCTCGGCGACGCCAACCTCTTCCCCCGTACGGAGGAGGTGGAGGAGTCCTGGAGGATCCTCGACCCGATCGAGGAGTACTGGGCGACGCACGGCAAGCCCGCGCAGTACGCCTCGGGCAGCTGGGGTCCCGAGGAAGCCGACGAGATGCTCGCACGAGACGGACGGAGCTGGCGCAGGCCATGAAGATCGACCTGACCGACACCACGGCAAGCAAGATCAACAAGGCGCTGGTGCAGGGCCGCCGCGCCCTCGGCACCCCCGCGGTGGGCATGGTTCTGACCATGGTCATCGTGACCGACGAGGAGAACGCCTACGACTCGATGAAGGCGGCCGAGGACGCCTCGCACGAGCACCCCTCGCGGACCCTGGTGGTCATCAAGCGGCAGGCCCGCACCCCGCGCGACCGCACCCGGTCGCACCTGGACGCCGAGGTCCGGGTGGGCGCCGACGCCGGCACCGGCGAGACGGTCGTGCTGCGGCTGTACGGGGAGGTGTCCGACCACGCCGACTCGGTGGTCCTGCCGCTGCTGCTGCCCGACGCGCCCGTCGTCGTGTGGTGGCCGGTGGACGCGCCGGACAACCCGGCCAAGGACCCGCTGGGCGCCCTCGCACAGCGCCGCATCACCGACCTGTACGCCGTCGAGGACCCGCTGCGCGTGCTGCGGGCCCGGGTCTCCTCCTACGCGCCGGGCGACACCGACCTGGCCTGGACGCGGCTGACGCCGTGGCGGTCGATGCTGGCCGCCGCGCTCGACCAGGCCCGGACGAAGGTCATCTCCGCGGCCGTGGAGGCCGAGGCGGAGAACCCGGCCGCCGAGCTGCTGGCCCGCTGGCTGGAGGCCCGCCTGAAGGTGACCGTCGACCGGGTCGTCACCGCCGGGCCGGTCGTCACGGCCGTCCGGCTGGGCACCGACAAGGGCGAGATCGTCATCGACCGTCCCGAGGGCCCGCTGGCCACACTCACCCTGCCGGGCCAGCCCTCGCGCACCCTGGCGCTGAAGGTGCGCCCGACCTCCGAACTGATCGCCGAGGAGCTGCGCCGCCTCGACGCGGACGAGATGTACGCCATCGCCCTGCGCGGCGAGGGCTCGGACACCGAGGAGGCCGGCGCTCATGTCTGACCGCCCGAGGCTCGACCGCCGCCCGGAGTGGACGGCCCTGGAGGACCACCGTGCCCAGTGGCACGCGCATCTGCGGGAGTTGTTCGACCAGGACCCGGGGCGCGCGGAACGCTATGTCGTGCGCGCCGGTGATCTGCGCATCGACTACTCCAAGCACCTGGTCACCGACGAGACCCTGGCCCTGCTCCAGGAACTTGCCACCGCCACCGACGTGTTCGGGCTGCGCGACGCCATGTTCCGCGGCGAGAAGATCAACGTCACCGAGCGCCGGGCCGTGCTGCACACCGCGCTGCGCGCGCCGCGCGACGCGGTGATCGAGGTCGACGGCGAGAACGTGGTGCCCAAGGTCCACGCGGTGCTCGACAAGATGACCGACTTCGCGAACCGGGTCCGCTCGGGTGAGTGGACCGGCCACACCGGCAAGCGGATCAGGAACGTCGTCAACATCGGCATCGGCGGCTCCGACCTGGGCCCGGCGATGGCCTACGAGGCGTTGCGCGCCTACACGGCACGGGACTTGACGTTCCGGTTCGTGTCGAACGTGGACGGTGCCGACCTGCACGAGGCCACCCGTGACCTGGACGCGGCCGAGACGCTGTTCATCGTCGCCTCCAAGACGTTCACCACGATCGAGACGATCACGAACGCGACGTCCGCCCGCTCCTGGCTGCTCGACGCGTTCGAGGGCGACGAGAAGGCCGTGGCCAAGCACTTCGTGGCCCTGTCCACGAACGCGGAGAAGGTCACCGAGTTCGGTATCGACCCGGACAACATGTTCGAGTTCTGGGACTGGGTCGGCGGCCGGTACTCGTACGACTCGGCGATCGGGCTGTCACTGATGATCGCGATCGGCCCGGAGCGGTTCCGGGAGATGCTGGACGGCTTCCGCATCGTCGACGAGCACTTCCGCAACGCACCGGCCGAGGCCAACGCGCCGCTCATCCTGGGCCTGCTGGGCGTCTGGTACGGCGACTTCTTCGACGCCCAGTCGCACGCGGTGCTGCCGTACTCGCACTACCTGTCGAAGTTCACCGCCTACCTGCAGCAACTGGACATGGAGTCCAACGGCAAGTCGGTGGACCGCGACGGGCACCCGGTGCAGTGGCAGACCGGTCCGGTCGTGTGGGGCACGCCGGGCACCAACGGGCAGCACGCCTACTACCAGCTCCTCCACCAGGGCACCAAGCTGATCCCGGCCGACCTGATCGGCTTCGCGAACCCGGTCGCCGAGCTGAGCGACGAGCTCAAGGCACAGCACGACCTGCTGATGGCCAACCTGTTCGCGCAGGGGCAGGCGCTCGCCTTCGGCAAGACGGAGGAGGAGGTGCGCGCGGAGGGCGTGCCCGAGGAGCAGGTGCCGCACCGCACCTTCAAGGGCAACCACCCCACCACCACGATCCTGGCCACCGAGCTGAACCCGTCGGTCCTCGGCCAGTTGATCGCCCTCTACGAGCACAAGGTGTTCGTCCAGGGCGCGATCTGGAACATCGACTCCTTCGACCAGTGGGGCGTCGAACTCGGCAAGGTGCTCGCCAAGCGCGTCGAGCCCGCCCTCAGCGAAGGCGCCGACGTCCCGGGACTCGACCCGTCCACCGCCGCCCTCGTGGCCGCCTACCGCACGCTCAAGAACGATCGGAAGTGAACTGACATGGAATCGATGCAGTTGGGCCTCATCGGTCTCGGCAAGATGGGCGGCAACATGCGCGAGCGGATCCGCCGCGCGGGCCACACCGTCGTCGGCTACGACCGCAACCCCGAGGTCTCCGACGTCAAGAGCCTGAGCGAACTCGTCGAGAAGCTCGAAGCACCGCGCCTGGTCTGGGTGATGGTCCCGGCCGGCGCCCCCACCCAGTCCGTCATCGACGAACTCGCCTCCCTGCTCTCCCCCGGCGACGTCGTGGTGGACGGCGGCAACTCCCGCTGGACGGACGACGAGAAGCACGCCACGGAACTCGGCATCAAGGGCATCGGCTTCGTCGACGCCGGTGTCTCCGGCGGTGTGTGGGGCCTGCAGAACGGCTACGCGCTGATGGTCGGCGGCGACAAGGAGCACGTCGACCGGCTCCAGCCGATCTTCGACGCGCTCAAGCCGGAGGGGCCGTACGGCTACGTCCACGCGGGCAGGGTCGGCGCCGGGCACTTCTCCAAGATGGTCCACAACGGCATCGAGTACGCCATGATGCAGGCGTACGCCGAGGGCTGGGAGCTGCTGGAGAAGGTCAAGTCGGTGGACAACGTCCGCGAGGTCTTCCGCTCCTGGCAGGAGGGCACCGTGATCCGCTCCTGGCTGCTCGACCTCGCGGTCAACGCGCTGGACGAGGACGAGCACCTGGACAAGCTGCGCGGCTACGCCGAGGACTCCGGCGAGGGCCGCTGGACCGTCGAGGCCGCCATCGACAACGCCGTGCCGCTCCCGGCGATCACGGCGTCGCTGTTCGCCCGCTTCGCCTCGCGGCAGGACGACTCCCCCCAGATGAAGATGATCGCCGCACTGCGCAACCAGTTCGGCGGCCACGCGGTCGAGTCCGCGAAGGAGTAACGAGCCGTGGGCGACCTCCTGCTGGTCCGCCACGGCGAAACCGAGTGGAGCGTCACGGGACAGCACACCAGCTTCACCGACCTCCCGCTCACCCAGCGGGGCGAGGAACAGGCCAAGTCCCTCGCCCCGCTGCTCGCCGGACGCACCTTCGCTCGCATCCTCACCAGCCCCCTCGGACGTGCGATACGCACCGCCGAACTCGCCGGACTCTCCGGCGCCGTCCTTGACCCGGATCTGCACGAGTGGGACTACGGCGGCTACGAGGGCATCACCACCGCCGAGATCCACCGCACCCGCCCCGACTGGTACCTGTGGACCGACGGGGTGGCACCGGGCCCGCCCGGGCACCCGGGCGAGTCGCCGGACGCGGTCGGGGCCCGCGCCGACCGGGTCCTGGCCCGGATCGCGCCCGCCCTCGCCGAGGGCGATGTGATCCTCGTGGCCCACGCCCACTTCCTGCGCGTCCTCACCGCGCGGCACCTCGGGCTCACGGCCGCCGAGGGGCGGCTGTTCCAGCTCGCCACGGGCACGCTCAGCCGGCTCTCCACCGAGCACGGCCGACCCGTGATCGCGGAATGGAACACGGCCGGAACTTCCGCGACTCCCCGTCAGTTCTCCTCCGGGTTGCTGTAGAGATCTTTCAGGGACGAGGGCCCGCC
This sequence comes from Streptomyces sp. NPDC028331, assembly GCF_055565775.1. NCBI lineage: Bacteria > Bacillati > Actinomycetota > Actinomycetes > Kitasatosporales > Streptomycetaceae > Streptomyces > Streptomyces sp. NPDC028331. The sequence goes on from NZ_JBVHTR010000015.1 coordinate 178,045, forward strand.
CGCCGGGGGCGGGCCCTCCTCCACGACGTAGGGAGTCCACATGGCTCTGTGGGACCGCATCAAGGAATCCGCCTCGACGATGCAGACGCAGCTCGTGGCGAAGAAGAACGACCTGAAGAGCGGCGCGTTCCGCGACGCGAGCATGGCGATGTGCGCGCTCGTCGCGGCGGCCGACGGGACCGTCGATCCGTCCGAGCGGCAGCGCGTGGCGCAGCTCATCGCCACGAACGAGGTGCTGCAGAACTTCCCGGCCGACGATCTGCGCCGCCGCTTCGCGGACAACCTGAACAAGCTGACCACCGACTTCGACTTCGGCAAGGTCAGCGTGTTGCAGGAGATCGGCAAGGCGAAGAAGAAGCCGGCCGAGGCGCGGGCCGTGATCCAGATCGGCATCGTCATCGGCGGCGCCGACGGCGACTTCGACAAGGACGAGCAGGCGGTGGTCCGGGAGGCGTGCTTCGCGCTCGACCTGCCCCCGCACGAGTTCGACCTGTAAGGGCCTTCGGCGCTCTGAGCCCTGGCGCGTCCCCTTTGCGTCAGCGCACCGGTCGGCCCGCGTGCTGTGCCGCCAGCCGCACCGGTGCGTTGCGGGCGCCGTACCCCTGGTACCCGCCCTCCCGCTGGACCAGTTCGAAGAAGACGCGGCCGACGGTATGCGTGTAACAGTGCAGGAAGACGCCGTCCGCGTCGCGGTCGTGCAGGATGCCCAGCTCCCGATACGTCTCCAGCTCCCCGTCCGCGAACTCGTACCGGGCGGCCAGGTCGTCGTAGTAGTTCGCGGGCACCTCCAGGAGCCTGCCGCCCGCCGCGCGGAAGCGGCGGGCCGCCGCGACCACGTCCCCGGTGGCGAGCGCGATGTGCTGGGCGCGGGCGGCGTCGCCGGTCGGGGCGGGCCCGATGCTCAGCGCGATGCGCACAGTGCCGTCGGCGTTGGCGACGGCCCGGCTGCGGTGCAGTCCGTAGGGGTCGGCGACGTCGACGCTCTCCTGGGCTGCCAGCCCGAGCACACCGCGGTGGAAGAGGGCCGCCTCGTCGAACTGGTGCCAGGGCTGGGTGAGGGCGAGATGGTCGACGCGGTCCACGCCGGGCGCCGGGGCCTCGTGCGGGACGTCCTCGAAGTCGCCCCGCCAGTCGGGCGGTTCCGGTCGCCCGGTGGCGCAGAAGAACAGCTCCGTGCCGTCGGGCGCGGACACCGCCTCCAGTGGCGCGTCCTGCGGTGCGCGGCGGCGCGGCAGGACCGGGGCGAGCAGTGCCTCGGCGCGCCGGGCGGCTCCTTGCGGATCCGGGGACTCCAGGCCGATGGCGGCGAGGGCGGTCCCGTCGCGGCGTGCGGCCGGGCCGGTGTTGACCAGGACGCGGGCCGCGCCCTGCTCCCACAGGTCCACGGGTTTCGTACGGTGCCGGGCCGTGCGGGCGAAGCCGAGCGCGCGCAGGACCGCGGAGACCGGATCGACGTCCGGGGTGACGAGTTCCGCGAAGGCGACACCGGTCGGCACCACGGGCGGGGGCGGGGCCGCCAGTCCGGTGGCCTCCTCAAGGACGAGCAGCGAGCGGCGGGCGTCCACGGCCGTGGGGGCGGCCTCGGCCTGCCGGAAGACGTCGTTGAACACCTCGAGGGACAGCGGTCCCGCGTAGCCGGCACGTATCACGTGGGTCAGGAGCCCGGCGAGGTCGAAACCGCCCTGGCCGGGGAAGCAGCGGTAGTGGCGGCTCCACTGCAGGACGTCCATCGCCATCGGCGGGGCGTCGGCCAGTTGCAGGAAGAAGATCTTCTCGCCGGGGATGTCCTCGATGCCCTTGGGGTCGCTGCCCCGGGCGAGGATGTGGAAGCTGTCCAGGCAGACGCCGAGCGACGGGTGGTCCGCGGCCTCGACGATGCGCCACGCGTGGTCGTACGTGCTCACGTGCCGGCCCCAGGCCAGCGCCTCGTAGGCGACGCGGATCCCGAACTCCCGGGCGAGGTCGGCGAGTCGGCGCAGATGCCAGGCGGCGAGCGCGTCGTCGTCCTCCGCGAGCGGGGAGACGCTGGAGCAGACCAGCACCGTGTCCGCGCCGAGCCGGTTCATCAGCTCGAACTTGTGCCGGGCGCGGCGCAGATTGCGCTCGAACTCCTCCGCCGGGACCGCCTCGATGTCCCGCATCGGCTGGTAGAGGTCGATGGTGAGGCCGAGGTCGGCGCAGCGGGCCCGGACCTCCTCGGGGCTCAGGGGGCTGGCGAGCAGGTCGTTCTCGAAGATCTCGACGCCGTCGAACCCGGCCCGGGCCGCGGCGGTGAGCTTCTCGGTGAGGGATCCGCCGATGGAGACGGTGGCGATGGAGGTACGCACCAGGAGTCCTTCCCTACTGACGGGCGGCCGCGGTCCCGGCCAGTTCGGCGATGTCCGCGAGCATGCGCGTGGTGTCGGGTTCCCTGCCCGTGAACAGGCGGAACGCGTCCGCGGCCTGGAAGACGGCCATGCCGCCGCCGTCGAGCGTGGCGCAGCCCAGCGCGCGGGCGGTGCGCAGCAGTTCGGTCTCCAGCGGGCGGTAGACCACTTCGGCGACCCACAGCCCGGAGTGCAGCGACCGGGCAGGCAGGGGCAGTCCGGGGTGGGCGGCCATACCGGTGGGGGTGGCGTGCACGAGGCCGTCGGCGCCCGGCAGGACCGTCGACAGGGCTTCGGGGGCGGCGGCTGCCGCACGCTCGGGGCCGAAGTGCCGGCCCAGTGCGGCGGCGAGGTCCGCGGCACGCTCGGGCAGGGCGTCGACGACGGTGACATGCCCGGCGCCGAGCGTCAGCAGGGCGTGCGCCACGGCCGCGCCCGCGCCACCCGCCCCGAGCTGCACCACCCGCTCCAGCGGGGCGTCGGGCAGTCCGCGGGCGAAGGAGGCGGCGAAACCGGTCACGTCCGTGTTGTGGCCGACGGTCCGGCCGCCCTCGAAGACGACGGTGTTGACCGCGCCGAGCGCCTTGGCCTGCGGGGAGAGCGCGTCGAGGTGCGGGATGACGAGCTGCTTGCACGGGTGGGTGATGTTGAGCCCGTCGAAGCCCAGGTCGCGGGCGGCCCGGACGAGATCGCCCACGGTTTCCGGACCGGCTCCGAGCCGGTCGAGGTCGATCAGCCGGTACAGGTAGCGCAGGCCCTTCCGGTCGGCCTCCCGCTCGTGCAGGGCCGGGCTGAGCGAGGGACCGATGCCCGCACCGATGAGACCGACGAGATACGAGTCCTGGGGCACCGCGGTCCTCCTGACAGCAATGTACGAACTAGTACGTTAGTCATAGCAGCAGTGCCCGGGCGGCGGAAGACCTCCGGGGAACGGAACGCTTCCGGGCTTCTACAATCGCGGGCACGCGAACGAGCCCGCGTGCTCGCCCCTCGTCCGAAGGAAGCCGATGACCAGCGTCGACGAACCGGCACGACCGAACGGCCGCATCCGCGACGCCGCCCGCACCAAGGCCGAGATCCTCGACGTGGCCACCCAGGAGTTCGCGCGCGCCGGGTACGACGGGGCCCGCGTCGACGAGATCGCCGCCCGCACCCGCACCACCAAGCGGATGATCTACTACTACTTCGGCGGCAAGGAGCAGTTGTTCACGGCCGTGCTGGAGCGGGCGTACGGGGTGATCCGCCAGGCCGAGCAGGAGTTGGACGTCGAGCATCTGGACCCGGTCGCGGCCATCCGCCGGCTCGCCGAGGTCACCTTCGACCACCACGAGCAGCACCCCGACTTCATCCGCCTGGTCAGCATCGAGAACATCCACGGCGCCGAGCACATCGCCGCCTCCGAGGAACTGGGCACGATCGGCTCGCCGGCCCTGGAGGTGACCGGCCGCATCCTGGCGGCGGGCAGGGAGTCCGGGCTGTTCACGGCCGATGTCGACGCCGTCGACCTGCATGCGCTGATCAGCTCGTTCTGCTTCTTCCGGGTCGCCAACCGGCACACTTTTGGCGCCCTGTTCGGCCGGGACCTGGTCGCCGCCGACCAGCGCGAGCACTACCGCCGGATGCTCGGGGACATGGTGATCGCGTACCTGACGGCGGACCGCGCGGAGGACTGAACGCCGCGCGCACGGCGCGGCACGACTCTTGACACCGGGGAAACGCAGGCGCAACATCCCACGCACCGCTACTAACTATCCAGTGGGTTAATTAGCCGTATCCGGCGCCTCTCCCCGCCCCTCGCCCTCTCCCCCCGTGCGTCTACGGTGGAGTCCCCCGAAGGAGCCCGTCGTGTCCGTCCCCGTCCCGCCCGACGCCGCCGCCCCGCCCGGCCAGCCGAAGCAGGCCGCGGCGGCCGCCTGGATCGGCAGCGCCCTGGAGTACTACGACTTCTTCATCTACGGCAGTGCGGCCGCGCTCATCTTCCCGAAGGTCTTCTTCGACGCCTCCGACCCGGCCACCGCGACCCTGCTGTCCCTGGCCACCTTCGGTGTCGCGTACGCGGCCCGTCCCGTCGGCGCGCTGTTCCTCGGCCACTTCGGCGACCGGGTCGGACGTAAGAGGATCATGGTGTTCACGCTGGTCCTGATGGGCATCGCGACGTTCCTCATCGGCTGTCTGCCGACCCGCGCGCAGGTCGGCGGCCTCGCCCCCGTGCTGCTGGTGCTGTGCCGCGTGCTCCAGGGAGTCTCGGCGGCCGGCGAGCAGGCCGGCGCCAGTTCCCTGAGCCTGGAGCACGCGCCGCCGCACCGGCGCGGCTTCTTCACCAGTTTCACCCTCAGCGGCACCCAGGGCGGCCAGCTCATCGCCACGCTCGTCTTCCTGCCGGTGGCCGCGCTCCCGGAGAGGGAACTGCTGTCCTGGGGCTGGCGCGTGCCGTTCTGGCTGAGCGTCGCGGTCGCCGTCGTCGGGTACGTCATCCGCCGCAGGCTCGCGGAGACGCCTGTCTTCGCGCGGCAGGCCGGTGGCGAGGGCGTGGCCCGGCTGCCGCTGGCGGTGCTGGTGCGGGAGCACTGGGCGGATGTGCTGCGGGTGATCGCGGGGGCCCTCGTCGCATCGGTCAGCACGATCTTCACGGTGTGGGCGCTGGCGTACGCGACCAGCGACGCGGTGGGCATGCCGCGCTCGTCCATGCTGTGGGTGGGCGCGCTCGCCAACCTCGTCGCGCTGGCCGCGATCCCGCTGTGGGCGGCGCTCTCCGACCGCATCGGGCGCCGCCCGGTGTATCTGATCGGCGCCGTCGGCAGCGCGGTGACGATGTTCCTGTACCTGTGGGCGATCTCGACCGGTTCCTACCCGCTGACCCTGCTGCTGGGCATCGTCGCCTTCGGTGTCGTCTACAGCGCCGCGAACGGTGTGTGGCCCTCCTTCTACGGTGAGATGTTCTCGACCCGGGTCCGCATGTCCGGCATGGCGATCGGCACGCAGATCGGTTTCGCGGTCGCCGGGTTCGCGGTGACGTTCGCCGCCGAGATCGCCGGGCCGGACGGCACCGACTGGTCGTCGGTGGCCCTGTTCACCGCGGCCCTGTGCGTCCCGCCGGTCGTGGCGGCGCTCACCGCCCGCGAGACGCACACGGTACCCACCGAACGGCTCGGCGAACGCCCGGCGGACGCGGCCGCGAACCGCGAGACGGTCACCGCCTGAGGTGCCCTCACCCCGAGTCCCCGACCGCGCCCGGCGGTTCGGGGACTCGGAGGCTGCGCCTCGCCCCTCACGACGAGCGCCCGCGCACACGCGGCACCCCCGCGCCCGCACCGGCCCGGACCGACCACCGCGCACGCCCGCCGTCCGAGTGGCCCGCTACCCGTGTGACCCGCCGGTCACCCGGGCGCCCTAGCCTGACGGCATGCCGCGCCGTGCGTCCCGTCGCCCCGTCCGCGCCCTCACGCTGGGCGCCTCCCTCCTCGCCGGACGGGCGCGCCCGTCCGGGCCGCCGGCCGAACCGTCCCCCGCGCCCGTGCCGGCGCCGGCCGGGCGTCCCATCCGGCCCGTGCCCGGACGTGTGCTGCACCTGGTCACCACCGGGCTGCCGCACCGGCGGACGGGCTACACCCTGCGCACCCAGGCGCTCGCCCGGGCGCAGTCGGAGGCGGGGCTCGATCCGCACGTGGTGACGCGCATCGGGTTCCCGGTCACCCACGGCGTGTTCGACGCGGGGACGCTGGACCTGCTGGGCGGGGTGCCGCAGCACCGGCTCCTGCCCCGCTGGCTGCCCCACGGCCGAGAGCCGCTCCTCGCGCGCCACGCCGAACTCGCCGCGCGGCTCGTCGAACGGCTGCGGCCGGCGGTGCTGCACGCGGCGAGTGACCACGGCAACGGCCGCGTGGCGCTCGCCCTGCGCGAGACGTACGGGCTCCCCGTGGTCTACGAGGTGCGCGCCCACCCGGAGGAGCCCTGGCCGGCGCCGGCCCCGGAGCGGTCCGGCGACGACGGACCGTGCCTCGCCCGCGGCGTGACGGAGACGTACTGCCTGCGTGAGGCCGACGCCGTGCTGGCGCCGAGCGAGGCGATGAAGGCCGAGATCGTCGCACGCGGGGTGCCCGAGGAGCGGGTGCGCGTCGCGCCGGACGCCGTCGATCCCGTCTTCCTCCAGCCCCTGCCCGACGGCGGCGTTCTGCGTGCCCGCCTCGGCATCGGCCCGGACGAACGCGTCGTCGGGGCGATCGGCGGCCTCACCCGCCGCGCGGGCCTGGACACGCTGCTGGAAGCCGGAGCCGAACTGTGTCGCCGGGGCGTCCCGCTGCGGCTGCTGCTGGTAGGCGACGGCCCCGAGCGCCGGTCGCTTCAGGCGCTGGCCGCGCGGTTGGGACTGGACGACGGGACGGCGCTGTTCACCGGCCGGGTACCGCACGACCGGGTGCGCGCGCATCACGCCGTGCTGGACGTGTTCGCGATGCCGCGCGCCGACGAGCCCGGCCGCTGTCCGGTGGCCCCCCTGGCGCTGGTCGAGGCGATGGCGAGCGGTCTTCCCGTGGCGGCCAGTGATCTCACCGCGCTCGGGGAACTGGTCGAGTCGGGTGTGAACGGGCAACTCGTGGTGCCGGGTTCCCCGCTCGCCTGGGCGGACGCGCTCGAAGTGCTGCTCCGCGCTCCGAAGGGACGGCAGGACCTGGGAGCCGCCGCACGGGCGTTCGTCGCTCGGGACCGCACCTGGTCGCAGGTCGCCGCCACGACCCGCGCGACGTATCAGGCGCTCGGCTGCCTGTGAGCCGGGCCTACGCGTTGGACCAGCCCCGCCGGCACAGCACCAGCCGGTAGCCGTCCGGGTCCTCGACGGTGACACCCCACTCGTTCCAGTACGGGTTGGGCGAGAGCACCCGCTTGCCGCCGTGCTGCTCCAGCCGGGCGACCAGGTCGTCCGGTACGGGCTCGTCGAGGTAGAGGACGAGGAGGTCCTCCTCGGTGGGGCGGGGCTCGACCGGCCGGGCGGCCTCGTGGACGAGTTCGAGGTGCCAGGAGGCCTCCGGCCAGCCGAGCATCAGCAGATCGTGCTCGCCCGGTTCCGCACCGCCCTCGGCGCGGTACAGCACGGACAGCCCGAGGCCCGCGACCCAGAACCGTTCGGCCGCGGCCAGGTCCCGGGAGGGACGGGCGATGCGGAGGTGGCTGTGACCGTCGACGGGCATGGGGCTCTCCTCAAGGACTCACGGACCGGCGGGCGCGCGCACGCGGGGGCGCACGGAATGCTGCCGCCAGCCTAGGAAGGCGGTGATCAAGGGGCCATCGGCCGTACGTCCTGCGTCCGAGGACCTAGTGCGCCGACAGGCTGTTCGACGCCCGGCATACAGCGCACCTCCGATCTGTTCACAAAGGTGAGGGATGTGCCGGTCGACCCCCTCCCCCGCGCGGCCGTCTCCCGCGCACCGCGGCCACTCACCGGGCCGGCACGATCGGAGCAGGAATGAGCGTTGCGACCACCACGACATCCGTGACCAGGGTCCTCAAGGTCTGGAGCCGGGCGGCGCTGCACCCGCTCTTCCTGGTCGTCCCCCTGGCCCTGATCGTCTCCATCCCGGCGGCCGACGCGTTCCTGCCTCCGGACATCCACCTCGCCCATCTCCTGGTCGTCGCCACGGCGGTGACCGCCATGGGCGCGGGCCCGCGCCCCACGGCTCTGATCGGCGGCCTCGCGATACTCGCGCTGATCGCCGCGGGGGCGGAGCGGCGGACCCTGGGCACAGAGAGTGTGCTGGTCGAACTCGCTTCGCTCACCGTGCTCTCCGCCCTGCTGTTCGCCTTCACCATCCTGCGGGACCGGCACCAACGGGAACTGAGCAGAGCGCGCACCGTCTCCGACACCGCACAGCGGGTCGTCCTGCGCCCGCTCCCCCGGCGGGCCGGGCCGGTGTCCCTCGCCGCGGAGTACCACAGCGCCGAGGCCGACACCTACATAGGCGGCGACCTGTACGCCGCGGCCCGTACCTCCGACTCCACCCGACTGATCATGGGCGACGTCCGGGGCAAGGGCCTCGCCTCGATCAGCGACACGGCGATCGTGCTGGGTGCCTTCCGCGCCGCGGCCCATCGGCGGATCCCGCTGACGGAGCTGGTCGCCTACCTCGAGGACGCCGTCCGCTGGGGCCTCGCGGAGTTCTCGGAATGCGAGCCCGACGCAGCCGAACGTTTCGTGACCGCCGTGGTGCTCGACATCCCGGACGACGAGCCGGTGGTGCACATGATCAGTTGCGGCCATCCGCCGCCCCTGCTGCTGCGCCGGGCGACCGGGACCGTCACCGCGCTCCAGGTGAGCGAACCCGCCCCGCCGCTCGGCCTCGGCGCCATGTCCGACGACACGTACACGGCGGCGACCTTCCCCTTCCACGAGGGGGACAGGATCCTGCTCTACACCGACGGCGTGACCGAGACCCGCGACGGCGCGGGCACCTTCTACCCGCTCGCCGAACGCCTCGCGAGGTGGGTCGACCACGCCCCCGGGCCGCTCCTGAAGCAGATCACCGCCGACCTGCGGGCCTATGCGGGCGGTCTGCTGGACGACGACATGGCCATGATGATCGCCCAGCGCGGCCAGGCACCGGCGGCCGCCCGAGCGTAGTCGGGATGGGCCGGCGCCCCCGGACTAACCGGAGGCGCCCTGGGCCACGCTCGCGTCGAGCAGCGGTCCGAGTTCGCGCACCACGGTCGTCAGGGCCCGGTCGTCCCGTTCGGCGCGGGCGATCAGCAGGGCCCCCTCCAGGGCACTGATCATGAGCGTGGCGAGGGATTCCGCCCGGGCCGCCGGGACACCCATGTCCGTCAGCGCGTCGGCGACCGGGCGCGTCCAGCGGGTGAACGCCGCCGCGGCCGCCGCGCGCGTGGAGTCGGTGGACTGCGCGCAGTCCACGGCCGCCGCGGCCACCGGGCAGCCGCCCTCGAAGCCGGTCCTGGCGTATTCCTCCGTCCACTGCCGGACCATCGCGGCGAACAGCCCGCTCGGGGTCGGCTCGGACATCGACGCGAGGAAGCGGGCGACCCGCTTGGCGGCGTACCGGCCGGCCCAGTCCACCGCCTCGTTGACGAGCTGTTCCTTGCCGCCGGGGAAGTAGTGCTGGAGGGAGCCGCGCGGGGCCCGCGCGTGCGCGGCGACGTCGCGCATGCCCGTCGCGGTGACGCCGTCGCGCCGGATCAGCTGGGCCGCGCTGAAGACCATCCGCTCACGTGGCCCGCGCTCGGACACCGCCATCGTGACCTCCCCGGCTCGACACTTCGGCACCACCCTATGACCGGTGTCATAAGGCCCGCTACTATGACCGCTGTCATAGTGGCGCGCACGGAGGGCGGTCCCCATGGACGTCGGCTTCATCGGACTCGGGGTCATGGGTCAGCCGATGGCACTCCGGCTGGCCCGGGCCGGCACCCCGCTCGTGGTGTGGAACCGAACGGCCACCCGCACCCAGCCGCTGCGCGCGACAGGCGCCGAGGTGGCGGCGGATCCCGGGGAGGTGTTCGCACGGACGGACGTCGTGATCCTCATGCTGGCCGACGACCTGGCGATCGACTCCACCCTGGGCCGCGGCACCCCGGACTTCGCGGCGCGCGTCACCGGACGCATCGTGGTCCACATGGGCACGACCTCGCCCGCATACTCGCGCGCTCTCGATGGGGACGTGCGGGCGGCGGGCGGGCGCTATGTCGAGGCGCCGGTCTCCGGATCCCGGGTGCCCGCGGAGAACGGGCAACTGGTGGCGATGCTGGCCGGGGACGAGTCGGCCGTGGAGGTCGTACGGCCGCTGCTGGCCCCCTTGTGCCGGGAGACGTTCGTCTGCGGTGCCGCGCCGAACGCCCTGCTGATGAAGCTCTCGGTCAACCTGTTCCTGATCACGCTGGTGACGGGTCTGTCGGAGGCGTACCACTTCGCGGACCGGAACGGCCTGGACCGGCGGCTCTTCCTGGACGTCCTGGACGCGGGGCCCATGGCCAGCGGGGTGTCCCGTATGAAGGCGCCGAAGCTGTACGCCCGCGACTTCGCGGTGCAGGCGGCGGCCCACGACGTGCTGAAGAACAACCGGCTGATCGCCGAGGCCGCCCGCAAGGCGGGGGTCGCCTCCCCGCTGCTCGACGTCTGCCACGCCCTGTTCGAGGAGACCGTGACGCTGGGCTACGGCCACGAGGACATGGTGGCCGTCCTGCGCGCGATCGAGTCCCGCACTCAGGACGGCCCCCAGGGTTAGCCCCGGTTCGCGCCCTTCGGGATGCCGTACGCGCGCTCGGCGCGCAGGCGCAGGACCAGGCGGCGGTCCTGGACCATGGCGGCGCGGTACTCCTCCCAGTCGGGGTGCTCGCCCAGGACGTCGCGGTAGAGCCGGATGAGCTCCTCCACCGTCTCGTCGTACGGGTCCTTCGCGACGGGCGAGAGTTCGGCGGTGCCCTCGACGACCGTGTACGCACGCCGGTCGGGGCTCGTGACGTGGTACGAGACCCTGGGATCCCGGCGCATGTTGCGGGTCTTCGCGCGGTCGTCGGTGATCGAGACCCGGATGATCCGCTCGTCGGGGTCGTAGGCGTGGCTGACGTTCGAAAGCTGGGGCCGGCCGTCCCGCTTGAGGGTGACGAGCACGCCACCGCGGTCTTCGGAGAGCAGCGCGAGCAGCGCGTTCTGTGTCGCGTCCTGAGTCATACCCGGGTCAACTCGCTGCGGCGAGCGCGGCATTCCCGCGCAGGTCCCGCCGTGATGGTCCTCGCGCTCGGCGTTCTCCCGCTCTCCCGGCCGGCCGAGGCTTCCGCGGGGGTGCGGGCGGGAATGGGGTTCCTGCTGGTGGGTGCGGGTTCCGGCAGTGGCCGGCCGTCCCTGCCGGGCGTGGCGCTCGCGCCGCGCCCGCCTGGCCGGTCCGGAACCCGGGCACGGCCGCGCAGGGATCGGCCCCTGTTCCGTATCGAATCATGAAAGGTTTGGTCCCGGGACCGCACCGGAAGAGACCGGAGGAGAACGATGCGACACCTGCGGCAGGAGGTCGAGCCGGAGGAGGTCGGCCTCGACGGGAAGGCGCTGGCCCGCCTGGACCGGCACTTCGCGCACCAGGTCGACGACGGCCGGCTGCCCGGCTATCTGGTGGCCGTCGCCCGGCACGGCCGCATAGCCCACCTCACCACGTACGGACACCGCGACATCGCCGAGCGGCTTCCGGTCGAGACCGACACGCTGTGGCGGATGTACTCGATGACCAAGCCGGTCACGTCCGTCGCCGCGTTGATCCTCATGGAGGAGGGCCGTTTCGGGCTGGACACGCCCGTCGCCGACTTCCTGCCGGCGTTCGCCGAGCCGCGGGTGTACGTGGACGGCTCCGGCCCGGCCGTGCGGACCCGCCCCGCGGAGCGGCCCATCCTGGTCCGCCATCTGCTCACGCACACGGCGGGCCTGACGTTCGGCTTCTACCACTCCCACCCCGTGGACGCGCTGTACCGGGAGGCGGGCATCGACTCGTCGGTGGTGCCCGGCACGGACCTCGCTCAGACCTGCGAGGCGTACGCGCGGCTGCCGCTGCAGTTCGAGCCGGGCACGCAGTGGAACTATTCGGTGGCGACCAACGTCCTGGGCCGGCTCGTCGAGGTCGCCTCGGGCCAGGACCTGGACGCCTTCCTCGCCGAACGGGTGTTCAGACCCTTGGGCATGGACGACGCGGGCCTGCACGTCGACGAGTCCCAGGCTCCGCGCCTCGCCGAGCTGTACGGCGAGACGGAGAGCGGCGGCATCACCCCGGTCCCGGGCCTGCCGGTGCACGAGCGGCCCCGCCTTCTCTCGGGGAGCGGCGGCATGGTGGCGTCGGCGTACGACTACCACCGCTTCATGGAGTTCCTGCGCCGCCGCGGCGAACTCGACGGCACCCGGCTGCTGTCCGCCGACACGGTCGCCGCGATGACCTCGAACCACCTCCCGGGCGGCGCCGATCTGCGGTCCTACGGCAGCCGGGTGCACCGCGAGCCCGGCAAGGCGGGCCTCGGTTTCGGCCTGGGCGTCTCCGTCGTCACCGACCCCGAAGTCACCCGGTCTCCGGCGGTGCGGGGCGCGTTCGGCTGGAGCGGGGTGGCCACCACCACCTTCTGGGTGGACCCGTACCACGACCTGACGGTCCAGTTCCTCACCCAGCTCCGGCCCACCGGCTCGCACACGGTGTACCCCGAACTGAAGCGGCTCGTGCACGGGGCCCTGCCGCGACGCGTCACGTCCGCGGCCTGAACTCCCGCCCGTCCAGGGCCGGTTCCGCGAGCCGCTGCGGCTCAGACGTCGCCCGGCTCCCCTCCCCCGGCGCCCAGTGCTCGGACGGCCGCGTCGAAGTGTTCCCGGCAGCGCCCCCAGGCGCCGCCCACCTCGAAGTCCAGCAGCAGCGGGGTGAGCGCGGCCGAGAAGTCGGTGCTCGCCTCGAGGGGCAGCAGCGACGGGAGGTTGTCGATGGCGATGAGGTCGAGCACGGGCTGTTCGCGCAGCCGGCGCACCGGGTGCTCCCAGTCGGTCGGGGTGTCGTAGACCGGCAGGAGGTTCAGGGGCGACCCCACGTCGGCCGTCACGTCACACAGGGTGCGCAGCCGGCGGCCGGGTTCGTCGAGGTCCTTGTCCGTCAGGAAGGGCGGGACGGGTCGGGTGGTCAGGACGGTGTTGACCATCAGCTCGTGGGCGAGCAGGGCCTGCCGGTCCAGGTCCCGGGTCTCGGCCAGATCCCAGCAGGTGGGGTCGGCTCCGGCGACGCCGAGCGCGACCCGGGCCCCGCGTCCGCTGCGGCCCAGGGCGCCGATCACCAGCGCCCGCACCTCGCCCGAGGCGGCGCGCAGTTGCTCGTCCAGCTCCTCCTTGGACGTCGGCCGCAGCGGCCCGGTCAGCCGGCCCCGGTGCTGGAGCAGGGCGAGGGCGGCGCCCAGGTATCCGGCCCAGTAGCCGAACGCGACGAGCCGCCGCCCGTCCTCGTCGACCAGGTACTCCAGGTCCAGCAGGGCGCCGCCGCCCGCGACGAACCGGCGCAGCAGGGCCTCGGCGCCCGGCTGTCCCTTGTAGGCGTGCCCGAAGAACAGGTGGCGGTGGACCAGCGCGGCAGGCTCGTCGGGGAGTTCCTTCAGGCCGGCGATCACCGCGTCGGGCGGTGCCGTCACCCAGGAGCCGGGCTCGGCGACACGGCAGCCCACCTGCTCGTACGCCTCGGCCGGGAACACCCGCTGCGGCGAGTCCTCGACGGTGAGGGTCAGGCCGCTCTCGACCAGGCGCCGGGCGTCGGACGGCACGATCGGTGTGCGCCGTTCGGTGGTACGGGACTCGTGGCGGAGCCACAGGTGGAGTGCGGTCATACGCGGTTGACCTCCGGGCGCGGGGCGCCGGCGGCGAACGGGCCGACGCTCACGGGGCTGACGTTGACGAAGGGTACGCGCCCCGGGCGGAGTTCCCGGTGTTGTCGTCGGGCCCTTGACGACATGCCCTGGAACGGGCTCTTGCGGGCGTCCCGCACGGTCGGGCCCACGGGGGTCTCGCGGTCGGCCCCACGGGGTCTCCCGGTTACGGCACGCCGATCAGGAGCAGCGTCACGTCGTCGTCATGGGCGGCCGTGTCCGGAATGAGGGTCCCGATCAGCCGGGCCGTGGCCTGGTCCAGCGTCACCGGGTCGGGTGGAGCGCCCGTCAGGGCGCCGTGAAGCGTGTCCGTGAGGACGTCGATCTGGGCGTCGATGTCGGTGCCGGGCCTCTCGACGAGTCCGTCGGTGTAGAGGGCGAGCGTGCTGCCCGGCGGCAGCCGATGGGTCACCTGCCGGTACGGCCCGCCGCCGCACACGTCGCCGACTCCCAGCGGCACGCTGACCGGTGCGTGCAGCCGGCGGGCGGGCCCGTCAGGGGGAAGGGCGACGACCGGCGGGTGTCCGGCCGAGCACAGGGCGACCTCGCAGGCGTCCTGGTCTATCACCAGGTAGGCGCAGGTGACGAGCTGGTCTTCCAGGTCGCTGACGAACGCGTCCAGCCCGGTCATGAGCCGGCTGGGCGCTGTGCCGGTGCGGGCCAGCGCGTGGGAGGCGGCGCGGAGCTGGCCCATGACGGCCGCCGCGTCCAGGCCCCGGCCCATCACGTCGCCGATGACGATGCCGGTGCGGCGCCGGTCGAGGGGGATGATGTCGAACCAGTCGCCGCCGACTCCGGGGCCCTGCGCGGACGCCAGGTACCGGTGGGCGCTGGGCAGGTGCGGCAGGCGGGGCGGTTCGCCCATGAGGCTGTGCTGCAGGGTGTAGGCGATGCGCCGTTGCTGCTCGTAGCGCTCGGCGCGTTCGGCCTCGGCCTGTCGGCGTTCGGTGATGTCCCGCACGGTCAGGAAGGCCACGGTTTCCTGTTCGGCCCGCAGGCTGCTGACGCTGACCTCGACGGGGAACTCACCGCCGTCGCTGTGCTGCCCGTACAAGCCCCTGTCGAGGACCATCGGCTTCGGGTCGCGCAGTCGCAGATAGGCGTCGAGGAGCGCGCTGTGCCGTCGGCGTCGCGGGCCGGACACCAGATCGACGACCTTGGCGCCGACGAGGGCGTCCGGGTCGCGGCCGAACAGTCGTCGCACCTGTGCGTTGGCCATGACGATGGTGCCGTCGCCGTCCGTGATCAGGGTGGCGTCGGGCGCCGATTCCAGCAGCGCGAGGAAGCGCCGGTTGGCCCGCTGGACCTCGCGCTGGGCCGCGACCCGTTCGGTCACGTCGGTGACGACCCCGCACAGGGCGTACGGCCTGCCGGACGGATCGTTGAGGGCGAACAATGTGGTCAGGACGTCCCGTGGGCCCGCCGGGAGGACGATGCGCTCCTCCCGCTGCACGGGGTCGCCCCGGGCCAGCACGGCGAGGTCGGCGGCCCACGCCCGACGGGCGCGGTCGGGCGGCAGCACGTCCAGGTCCCGGCGGCCCAGAACCTGTTCACGGGACAGGCCCGTGCTCTCCTCGAAGGTCGTGTTGACCGCCAGGAAGCGGCCGTCCGGGTCCTTGATGAACACCGCCGCGGGCGTGTGGTCCATGAAGGCCTGCAGCAGTTCGTTCTGCCGCACCTGCCATTCGGCACGGGCGTGCGCCACCTCGATGCGGCGGCCCACGATCAGGGCGACGAAGAAGACGACGACGAACACGGACGTGACGCCGCAGACCAGCAGCGCGGTGCCCAGACGCGTCCCGTACAGCCCTGCGTCCTCGCCGGCCAGCACGACCCAGCCCAGCAGCAGCGGCACCACCAGCGTGGTGGCGAACAGCCGGCGGCCCAGCGCGCCCGTGGTGCCGGCGTTCGTCAGAAGTCCCGCGGGGCCTTCGTCCGGCCTGGCCAGGAACGCGGCGACGCCCAGCAGCACCAGGGCGACGGCGGTGTGCAGGGCCATGCCGGTGTAGGCGCCGAACCGCTCCAGCACGGGCACGGCGTAGGCGAACCCGTAGAGCCGCAGCATGCCCAGGGTCAGGACGGCCAGGCCCGGGATCTGACTCGTCCAGGCGGGCAGTCGGGGTGTGCTCGCGCACAGTGACGCCCCGCCGCAGAGCGTCAGTGCCGCGGCCGTGTTCGGTGCCATGCGTCCGGGCACCCCCGTCGCCACTCGGGCGGTGTCGTCCGTGAAGAGGAGCTGATCGATGCCCAGGCCCGTCCCGGCCGCGTACTCCAGTACGGTGAGCCCGCCGATCAAAGCGGCCAGGACCGCGGCCGCACGGGCCGCGGCGATCATCCGCGGCGATGCGGGTCTGAGAGCCACCAGGAACACGGACAGGCCGAGCGCCAGCAGGGCCACGGCGGTGTTCGGCTTCATGGAGGCGGCGACGCCCGGGAGCACGCTCTTCAGGACGCCGATCCCGAGGATCCAGCCGGACAGGCCCACCGCGCCCAGCACGGCGGCCATCAGGGAGGCGCTCTGGGCCACGATGCGGGCAGCGGCCACGGCAGGCTCACGGAACGGCAGCCCCCCGGCCTGCTCTGTACGCATCACCCATCATCACCTTGGTCGACACGACCTCATCGGCTCAATTGGCTCAAGTATTGCAAAAGCGCCATCGAGCACTGACAGCGATAAAAGCGACACTTTATGACACGACAGGTACGTCGGGCGCGCGGCGGCCGGCGCCGGACGGCCGCCGCGCAGGCCGCTCAGGAGGACTGCACCACCGCGTCCAGGTGCGGCAGGTAGTGGTCGAGCCGCTCCCGCTTGGTGCGCAGGTAGGTGATGTTGTTCTCGCACGGCGGGATGAGCAGGGACACCTGCTCGTCGACCTTGATGCCGTGCCGCAGCAGCGCCTCCCGCTTGCGCGGGTTGTTGGAGAGCAGGCGCACGGACCGGATGCCGAGGTCGTGCAGGATCTCCGCCGCGACGCGGTAGTCGCGGGCGTCCACCGGCAGTCCGAGGGCGAGGTTGGCCTCGACCGTGTCCAGGCCCTCCGACTGGAGCTTCATGGCGCGCAGCTTGGCCAGCAGGCCGATGCCGCGGCCCTCGTGGCCGCGCAGGTACACGACGATGCCGCGGCCTTCGGCCACGACCTGCCTGAGGGCGGTGGAGAGTTGGGGCCCGCACTCGCAGTGCGTGGAGCCGAAGGCGTCCCCGGTCAGGCATTCGGAATGCAGGCGGACGAGCATGCCCTCTTCCTCGATGTCGCCGTACACCAGCGCCACTTGTTCGTCGCCGCGGTCGTGGTCGAGGTAGCCGACGGCCTGGAAATCGCCGTACTTGGTGGGCAGCGGGGCATTCACGACTCGGGTCACCCCGGTGGGCACGTTCGCGATCCGGGTGACTCCCGAGGGGGCATTCCCGCCGAGCACGCCGTCAACGTCTGTCATGATCTGATTCCTATCTGGTAAGCGCAGGCGGTACGAGACGAAAGGCCGTGAAAAGATGAGCGGTTCGGGAACTGCGGATACTGCCGGTGGCCACACCTCGGGTGTGCTGCCGTCGGACACCTCGCGGGACGTACGGGAGCGGGCGAAGGGTCCGCACCGCCAGGTGGCCGTCCTTCCCGTGGGCAGTTTCGAACAGCACGGCCCGTACCTTCCGTTGGCGACCGACACCCTGGTCGCCTGCGCGATCGCCCGCGAGCTGGCCGCCGCGTATCCGGTTCACCTCCTTCCTCCGGTGACGATCTCCTGCTCGCACGAGCACGCGGCGTGGCCGGGAACGGTGAGCATCTCCTCCGTCACTCTCCACGCGGTCGTACGGGACATCGCCGCATCGCTCGAACGCTCGGGCGTCGAGGCCCTGGTCCTGGTCAACGGTCACGGCGGTAATTACGTCCTCGGCAATGTCGTCCAGGAAGGCAATGCCGTCCGGGATTCCTCGGGCAGCGGTGTGCGGATGGCGCTTTTCCCGGCCCCGGAGGACTGGGAGTCGGCCCGGGAGCGGGCCGGGGTGCAGACCTCGCTGCTCAGCGACATGCATGCCGGGGAAATCGAGACCTCCATTCTTCTGCACTGTCATCCCGAATTGGTCAGGCCCGGTCACGAGACCATGGATTTCATCGCCGACGACCGACGGCATCTGCTCACCCTCGGTATGTCGGCCTATACGGAGTCCGGTGTCATCGGGCGTCCTTCGCTGGCTCGTGCGGAGAAGGGGAAGAAGTTGCTCGCGACGCTCGCGGACTCCTTCGAGCCGTATTTCTCCCTGGTCGCGTCGGACGGCGGCGATGACGGCGTGACACATCGCCGGTGACCCCGCGTCAGGAGACGTGCGGAGGCCGGGCGGGTGTGCCGGGTGCGGGGACGGGGGGCGCGGAGCGCGTGGGGGGTGCGCTCCGCGCCCGGTACGGGGGGCCGGGGGCGCGTCGCGGAGGTTTCGTCCTCCGCGGCGTTCTCCGTCCCGGTGCGCGGGTGCCGCAGGCCGGTGTACCAGCGGGCGAGGAGGACGAGGACGCCGGGCAGGCTCGCCACGAAGCTGAGGACGCCGTAGACGACCGCGACGCTCAGTCCGGTGTCCGCGCCGAGGCCGGCCGCGCCGAAGGCCCAGGCGGTGACGCCTTCCCGGGGGCCGAAGCCGCCGATGTTCAGCGGCAGGCCCATCGCGATGAGTGCGAGCAGGGCCAGGGGCAGGAGCGTGACCGGGGAGGCGTGCGATCCGGCGACCCGCGCGGCCACCAGGAACATCAGCAGGTGCCCGGCGAGCACGATGACGGACGACAGCAGGACGGAAGGCCAACTGCCGCGGGCCAGCAGGGCGGTGCGCGCCTCGGCGAGCGCGGCGCCGACGGCCCGGCGCCGGCGTGACGGGCGGGGCGTGCGGCCCATGCGGACGGCCACGACGATGGCGAGCGCGCCGAGTGCGGCGAGCGCGAGCAGGCCCGCCAGGTGGCGGGCCTGGGTCAGCACCGGCGAGGGCAGCGTGAGCAGGGCCGGGACGCCCACCGCCACCAGGGCGACCTGGCCGGCGGTGCGTTCCAGGACGACGGCGCGGACGCCGCGGCCGACGTCACCGGCGCTCTGCCCGTGCCGCACCGCGCGGTGCACGTCGCCGAGGACACCGCCGGGGAGCGCCGCGTTGAGGAACAGGGCACGGTAGTAGTCGGCGACGGCGGCGCCGAACGGCAGCCTGATGCCGAGCGCGTGGGCGACCCGGCACCAGCGCCAGGCGCTGAACACAGTGGTCAGCACGCCGATCCCGAGCCCGGCGAGCAGGGTCGGCGCGTCGATCCGCCGCAGCCCGTCGAGGAACACCCCGGTCCCGAGCCGCCACAGCAGCACCCCGAGGATGAGCGCCCCGGCGACGGTCCCGAAGTGGGCGCGCAGGGCGCGCAGGACCCGGCGGCGCAGGGATGCCCCGGTGTGGGATGCCGCCGCCGCGGGGGCGGTCTCCACCACGGGCACGCGCGCCTCCTCCGCCACCGTCGCCGAAGCGGCCGTCCGCGTCGTCATCAAGCGCCTCCCGTCGGGCGGGGCAGGACCAGTACGTCGCTGTGGTGGACCGTCACGTCCAGGTCGCCCGCCGCGCAGGCGGCCAGGCGGTCCTGCAGATACGTCTCTGCGCGGGGCGCGAGGTCCGGGCGCTGGTCCACGGCCGCGCCGACCCAGCCGCGCAGCCATTCCTCGGTCAGCTCCCGCTGGTCGGCGCCGAGCCGCCAGGGGCTCGGATGGACCCTTACGCTCGCGCCGAGCCGGTCGAAGGCCTCGCAGGCCACGCGCACCGCGTCGGGGCCGAGCAGATCCCCGCGCCGCTGGTGGGCGTTGAACGCCTCCCCGATCTCCCGGTCCATGGGGTGACCGGGCGTCAGTTCCACGCGGCCCACGACGGACAGCGTCAGCAGCGCCGGGCAGCCCGCGCCCACGCAGGCCCGGGCGAGCGTGTCGATCTCGTCGGCGGTGAGGACGTCCAGCAGCGCGGACGCGGTCACCAGCGACGCCCCGGTCAGCGCGTCCGGGGTGAGCCGGCCGATGTCGCCGCGCTGGGTGGTGACGCCCACCCGGCTGCCGTCGGCCGCCGCGCGGGGCGCCCCCACCGAGGCGAAGTGCAGCAGGTAGGGGTCCCGGTCGTGCAGCACCCAGTGCTGGGGGCCGTCGAGCAGCGGGGCCAGCCAGCGGCCCATGGAACCGGTGCCGCAGCCCAGGTCGTGCACGATCAGCTCGGTGCCGTGCCGGGGCCGGTTCGCGAGGCGGATCCGCAGCGGGTCGAGCAGTTCGTGGGCCCGCGCCGCCGCGTCGGCGGGCTCCCGCAACCTCAGCCACTGCGGGGCGTATCGGGGCACTTCGGTCTCGCCTCCACCGGGCGCGGGGATCGCGGGGAGCCCCGCGGGCCCGGGTTCCGTGGACGCCTCGGACCCCGTCGATGTCGTACCCGTGCTCATGCCGCCCTCCGAGGCTCGTGAGGCAGCCGGCCCAGCACGGCCGCCAGGCTGCGCGCCGTGGTCGCCCAACCGTCCAGTGCCGCCCGCCGGCCGCGCGCGGCGGCCTTGAGCCGGCGCCGCACGTCCGGCTCGCCGAACCAGCCGCGCAGCTCGGCGGCGATCGCGGCCGGGTCCTCCGGCGGGACCAGGATGCCGGGCACCCCGCCGTCCGGCGCGCGCCCCACCGCCTCGGGCAGGCCGCCGACATCGGTGGCGAGGACGGGGATGCCGCGCGCCAGGGCCTCGGTGACGGCCATGCCGTACGTCTCGGCGTACGAGGTGAGGACCATGAGGTCGGCGGAGGCGTAGCTCGCCTCGAGTTCGGCGCCGGACTTCGGGCCTGCCAGGTGCAGCCGGTCGGCCAGGCCGTGCTCGTCGATGAGGGCGCGCAGCCGCTGAACGTACTCGGGGTCGTGGCCGAGCCCGCCGACCAGTGCGCAGGTCCACGGCAGGTCCTTGACCGTGGCGAGGGCCTCGATGAGCCGGTGCTGCCCCTTGCGGGGGGTGACGGCGGCGACGCACAGCAGCCGCGAGACGCCGTCGGTGCCCGGGGCCAGGGGTGCGATGTCGGCTCCGGGGGCGGCGACGTGGACCCGTTGGGGCGCGAGCCCGTGGTGGGAGACCAGCCGGCGCACCGCCCAGTCGCTGGTCGCGATCACGGCGGGCACCGCCCTGAGGGTGGCGCGCTCCTTGGCGTCCAGGTCGGCCGCGGTCTCGGGGTCGAGACCGGTCTCGTCACCGAGCGGCAGGTGCACGAGGACGGCGAGGCAGAGCCGTTCGGCCTCGGGCACGACGATCTCGGGGACGCCGCAGGCCACCAGGCCGTCCAGCAGCACGACCGTGCCGTCGGGCAGGTCCCGCAGCGTACGGGCGAGTTCGGCCCTCGCCTGCGCGCCGGGACGCGGCCAGGAGCCCTCGACCAGGTGCTTGTGCACCTGCCAGCCGAAGCCGGGCAGGTCCAGGCAGATCCGGCGGTCGTAGGCGTTGCCGCCGCTGGGGGTGGCCGGGTCGTCGACGCCGCCCGGCATCACGAAGTGCACGGTGCGCAGCGACATGGGGATGATGCCGGCGTTGCTGAGGGCCGTGTTCTGCACGGGCACGTAGCCGAGACGGGGCTGGGCCGGCCGGCCGGCGGTGTTCACGGACGCGTGGTCGATGGTCGTGTCGGTCACAGGGCACGCTCGTAACTCGCCCAGGCGATGTGCGACTCGTGCAGCGTGACGGTGATGCCGGCGATGCCGCGGGCGCTCTCGCCCAGCGCGCCCTTGTGGATCCGTTCGGCGAGACGGTCGGCTATCACCTTGGCCAGGTACTCCGTCGAGGTGTTGATGTTCGCGAAGTCCGGTTCGTTGTCGAGGTTGCGGTAGTTGAGCTCGCTCACCACCGCGCCCAGCTCCTGCGTGGCCAGTCCGATGTCGACGACGATGTTGTCGTCGTCCAGCTCGGCGCGGCGGAAGGTGGCGTCCACGAGGAACGTCGCTCCGTGCAGGCGCTGCGCGGGTCCGAAGACCTCGCCGCGGAAGCTGTGAGCGATCATCAGGTGATCGCGGACGGTGATGCTGAACAACGGACGACCCTCCAGGTGCGGTGCGTCTGGCCCCCTTCCGGGGCATGTCGTGTAGTACGGCTGACCCCTGCGCGTTGTTCAGCTGCCGGTTCTCCTTGTTCGAAGGTTCCTTGGGAATTCCTTGGGAGTTCGCCCCAAGGCCGGGCAACTCGGGCGGCGAGGAGGTCAGTCGGCGGTGTACCGGACTCGGTGGCACAACCCCTTGATCTCACCACGGGTGAGGCGTGGCAGCAGGTCGGGGAGGTCTTCGAAGGCGGACTCGCCGGTGACGAGCGCGTCGAACGCGGGGTCGGCGAGCAGGTCGAGGGCGAGAGCCATGCGCTCGGCGTAGCCGCGTCCGGCGCGGGCGCGCGGCGAGACGGTGCCGACCTGGCTGCTGCGGATCGTGAGCCGGCGCGAGTGGAAGGCCTCGCCGAGCGGCAGGGTGACGCGCCGGTCGCCGTACCAGCTCAGTTCGACGACGGTCCCCTCGGGGGCGAGGAGTTCCAGGGACCGTACAAGTCCCTGTTCGCTCGCGCTGGCGTGGACGACGAGGTCGCGGTCGCCGAGCGCGTCCCCGGGCAGGGCGAAGTCGACGCCGAGCGCACGGGCGACCTGGGCGCGCTCCGGGTCGGCGTCGACGAGCTGGACGCGGACGCCGGGGTGGCGGGCGAGCAGGGCGGCGACGGAGCATCCGACCATGCCGCCGCCGACGACCGCGATCCGGTCCCCGACCTGGGGGCCCGCGTCCCACAGGGCGTTGACGGCGGTCTCGACGGTGCCGGCCAGGATGGCGCGGTGGGCGGGCACGGCGTCGGGGACGACGGTGACGGCCGTGGCGGGGACGACGTACCGGCTCTGGTGCGGGTACAGGCAGAAGACGGTCCGCCCGACCAGCTCGTCCGGCCCCTGCTCCACCTGCCCCACGCTGAGATACCCGTATTTCACGGGGGCCGGGAAGTCGCCCTCCTGGAACGGGGCTCGCATGGCGGCGTGCTGGCTCTCGGGGACACCGCCGCGGAAGACGAGGGTCTCGGTGCCGCGGCTGACCCCGGAGTACAGGGCGCGCACCAGCACCTCGCCGTCGCCGGGCTTCGTCAGCTCCACCTCCCGCAGCTCCCCGTGGCCCGGCGAGCGCAGCCAGAAGGCGCGTGCTGTGAGGTCCATGTGCGTCTCCCTGAACGATCCGGCGTTTCACCACGTACGCAGCTACGAGAAGTCGCGCACAAGGTACGCGCGAAGATCGAATCTGTCACTTGGCCGGAGGGTGAGCGGTGGCCCTGAACCACACATACGAGGCGAGGCTCTTGCAGCAGGAGACGACCGTGGGGGCGGGCGTGCAGGTGCTGCTGCTGACCTTGCTGGGCACGGCGATCGGCATGGGCCCGGCCGGCTGGCTGACGGGCCTGGCGTTCGCGCTCGCCACCTGGGGCGTGCTCACCCGGGCCGTGCTCCGCTCCCGGCTCACCTCGTTCGGTCCGGCCAACCGCGTGACGCTGGGCCGGGCGATCCTGGTCGGCGGGGTGACGGCGCTGGTCGCGGACTCGTTCGAGAGCGCGCCGCCGGTGACGGTGTTCGTGGGGCTGACGGCGGTGGCGCTGATCCTGGACGGCGTGGACGGCAAGGTGGCCCGCCGCACGGGTACGTCGACGGCGCTGGGCGCGCGTTTCGACATGGAGGTCGACGCGTTCCTGATCCTGGTGCTGAGCGTGTACGTGTCGACGTCGCTGGGCCCGTGGGTGCTGCTGATCGGTGCGATGCGGTATGTGTTCGTGGCGGCGGCCCGGGTCCTGCCGTGGCTGAACGGCGAGCTGCCGCCCAGCATGGCCCGCAAGACGGTGGCGGCGGTGCAGGGCGTCGCGCTGCTGGTGGCCGCGTCGGGGCTGCTTCCGTACGCGGCGGGCGCGGCGGTCGTCGGATGTGCTCTGGCGTCGCTGGTGTGGTCGTTCGGGCGGGACGTGCTGTGGCTGTGGAGTGTGCGGGACGGCGCGGTGGTGGCGGCGCCCGCCGAGGTGCTGGTCGAGCCGGTCGCGGAACTGGTGGCGGGCGGCTGACCGGCGCCGTCGCCTCAGGTCCTCAGGAGGCGGCCCTGCGGCCGTCGAGCCGTCCGATGCGGGCCACGTTCTCCCGGTCCTCGGGGTCCTCGCTGGGGCGGGCGGCGAACCAGGCGTCGAGGATCTCCTTGAGGAGCGGCTCGGAGGTCAGGCGCAGGCTGAGCGCCAGCACGTTGGCGTCGTTCCAGCGGCGGGCGCCGTCCGCCGTGTACGCGTCGGTGCACAGGGCCGCCCGTACGCCCGGCACCTTGTTCGCGGCGATCGACGCGCCGGTGCCGGTCCAGCAGCACACGACCGCCTGGTCGGAGCGCCCGTCGGCGACGTCGCCGGCCGCGGCCTGGGAGCAGGCCGCCCACTGGGCGTCGTCCCCGGGGCTGAGCGCGCCGTGGGTCAGCACCTCGTGGCCGCGGGCGCGCAGTTCGGCGACCAGGCCGCGGGCGACGGGTTCGTCCATGTCCGAGGAGACCGAGATCCGCATGTCCCGGAGGGTACCCGCTCACACCCGCCGGTGGTCCCTGCGGCCTGCTGGGTACTCGGGTCCCGGACCGTCCCGGACCGAGTCGGAAGGAGCCGGACGTGAGCGGCGGCGACGGGCTGCGGGAGTACCGCGGCAAACGTGACTTCGACCGGACCGCCGAGCCCCGGGGCGACGCGGCGGCATCCGGCGCGGAGCCCCGCTTCGTGGTGCAGATCCACGACGCGAGCACCCTGCACTTCGACTTCCGGCTCCAGGTGGGCGACGTCCTGAAGTCCTGGTCGATCCCCAAGGGCCCGTCCGCGGACCCCGGTGACAAGCGGCTGGCCGTGCCCACCGAGGACCATCCGCTGGAGTACGAGGACTTCGAGGGCGTCATTCCGCGGGGCGAGTACGGGGGCGGCACCGTGATCGTCTGGGACCGGGGCACCTACCGGCCGCTGAGCCACGACCGGCGCGGGCGGCCCGTGCCGTTCGAGGAGTCGCTGGAGCGCGGGCACGCCACGTTCCGGCTGGACGGGTCGAAGCTGCACGGCGAGTACGCGCTGACCCGGTTCCGCGGCGGGAAGGGAGAGGCCTGGCTGCTGGTGAAGGCGGGCCGGGCCGGCTCCGGAGGGCACGGCACGCCGCATCCGCGCCGCGCCCGCTCGGTCCGCAGTGGACGCACCCTCGCGCAGGTGGCCGCGGACGGCGCCGAGGAGTGAGGGCCCTGACGACGGGGCGCCCGGCCGTCCTTCGGCGGCAGGGCCGGGTGCGCGAGTGAGCTCAGTTGTTCCAGCTCTCGTCGTACGGGTCGCCGGGGGTCGGGACCGGCTTCGCCTGGATGACGTCGAGGTACGGGATGACACCGCCGTTGACGGGGTCCTTGGTGCGCCGGGCGGTGTAGGTGCCGGTGACGTCGAGCCAGGAGTCCGGCTGCAGGACGGGCGGAAGCTTGCCGGTCAGGCCTATCTTGACCGGCTGGGCGTCGGCGGCGCAGCAGTTGAGGGCCATGCGGACCAGGTAGGGCGTCCCGCCCCGGTCCAGGGCCACGAACCCGGTGATCTCCACCGTCCGGCCGCCGAGGGAGCGCCCGTGGCCGTATGCCGCGCGGCCCGCGTAGTCCACCAGCCCGAGCCTGACCGGGTCGCCGGACGGCAGGGCCGGATAGGCCAGGGGCTGCTGGAGGGCCGTACCGGAGCGCACGGCGGTGTAGGAGCCGAGCGCCGGCGGGGCGACCAGGATGAGGGCGAACAGGGGGAGGACGAGGAGCCAGGAGATCCTCGGCTCGTGGTGGGCGTGGCCGTGGCCGTCGTCGTGTGCGTGGTCCTCCGGTACCGCGTGTACCTCCGCTACCTCGTGTACCTCGCGCCCGTCGCGTTCGTCGTGCGCCGCGCCGCCCGGGCGCCGTCGGGCCGCCCGCACGCCGCGCAGTTCGTACCAGACCGTGGCGGCCGCCGCGACGATCAGGACGGCGCCGGCCGCGAGCAGCAGCGGCTGCAGGCCCGCCTTGACGTAGCGCAGGTACAGGGTGGTGGTCCCGGCGTGCAGCAGTGCTCCGCCGACCAGGAACAGGATGGCCGCTTGTGCCTGGCGGTTCACAGCAGCACCGCCCCGGTCAGGACCGACACCAGGATCGCCAGCGTGAAGGTGGCGGGCGCGAACCGCAGCGCGAAGGAGCGGCCGAAGGTGCCGGCCTGCATCGCGAACAGCTTCAGGTCGATCATGGGCCCGACCACGAGGAACGTCAGCCGGGCGGTGAGCGAGAACTGCGACAGCGAGGCCGCCACGAACGCGTCCGCCTCGGAGCAGATCGACAGCAGCACCGCGAGGACGGAGAGCGCGAGGACCGCCACCACCGGGTTGTCCGCCGCCGTCCGCAGCCAGCTCGCCGGTGCCACGGCCTTGAGGGTGGCCGCAGCCATGGCGCCGACGACCAGGAAGCCCCCGGCGTGCATCACGTCGTGCCGTACGGATCCCCAGAACGCGGCACCCTTGGTCCGCCCCTCGTACGACGCCCGGGCCGGCGGCCGCAGCCAGTCGGTGCGCCCGAGCCGCTGCCACAGCCAGCCCATCGCGCACGCCACCAGCAGGCTCGCCAGGAACCGGGCGAGGACCATCTCCGGGTCACGAGGGAAGGCGACGGCGGTCGCGGTCAGCACGATCGGGTTGATCGCGGGCGCGGACAGCAGGAAGGCCAGTGCCGCCGCAGGCGTCACCCCCCGGCGCACCAGCGCCCCGGCGACCGGCACCGAGGCGCACTCACAGCCCGGCAGCATCGCCCCGGCCACCCCGGCGACCGGCACCGCGAGCGCGGGCCGTTTCGGCAGGGCGCGAGCGAAGAACGACGGTGGGACGAACACCGCGAGCGCCGCGGACAGCAGGACGCCGAGGACGAGGAACGGCAGCGCCTGGACGACCACCGCGAGGAACACGGTCATCCAGCTCTGCATCACCGGCGCGCCCAGCGCCCGGCGGATCGGGCCCTGCCCGACGACCAGCACGAGCAGCAGCAGGGTCAGGCCGAGGGAGGAGTTGAACTGCCAGCCCTGCGCAGGTTCCCCGTCACGGCCCCGGTCGACCGGGGCCGGGGGTGCTTTGACGATGGTCACGGGCGGGGTACCTCCGGGAAGCGGCGGGCGGCGCGGGGGGCTTGCCCCCTCCCCACCTGTACGAAGTCCCGGGCGCCGCGTCTCACCGCGGGCCCGGGACTTTGCCGCTCAATGACCTTCCGCCGTCACCGGCCGCTCCCGTACGCCGGTTTCGGCTGTCCCTGGGCGGCCGGGACGTGCCGGCGGCCGAAGAGGGACGGCAGGCTCGGCACGGTCAGGAAGCCCTCGGCCCGTGCGCTGGCGATCCCGATGCGGGGTATGTCGCGGGTGTTCTCGAACAGCAGGAAGCGGGGCTCCCACACCGGCCGGTACTTGGCGTTGGCGCGGTACAGGGACTCGATCTGCCACCAGCGGGAGAAGAACGTGAGCACGGAGCGCCACAGCCGCAGCACGGGGCCGGCGCCGAGGCGCGAGCCGCGTTCGAAGACGGCGCGGAACATGGCGAAGTTCAGGGACACCCGCTCGATGCCGAGGTCGCGGGCGCGCAGCAGCAGCTCGATGACCATGAACTCCATCAGGCCGTTCTCGCAGTCGCGGTCGCGGCGCATCAGGTCGAGGGAGAGACCGTGCTCGCCCCAGGGGACGAAGCTGAGCAGGGCCCGCGGCTCGCCCTCGCCGTCGCGGCACTCCAGCATGACGCAGCAGCCGTCGTCCGGGTCGCCGAGGCGGCCGAGCGCCATGGAGAAGCCGCGCTCGGTGGCGCCGTCGCGCCAGTGGTCCGCCTTCTCGATCAGCTCGGCCATCTCCGACTCGGGGATGTCCCCGTGGCGGCGGATCGTCACGGTGTACCCGGCGCGGCGGACCCGGTTGTGCGCCTGCCGCACGACCCTCATCGCGCGCCCCTCGAGGCTGAAGTCGGCGACCTCCACGATCGCCTCGTCGCCCAGTTCGAGGGCGTCCAGGCCGTGCCGGGCGTAGATGGTGCCGGCCTCTTCGCTCGCGCCCATGACGGCGGGCGTCCAGGCGTGCCGGCGGGCCTCCTTCAGCCACTCCTCGATGGCGCCGGGCCAGGCCTCGGGGTCGCCGATCGGGTCGCCGGAGGCGAGTGTGACGCCGCCGACCACACGGTAGGTGACGGCGGCCTTGCCGCTCGGGGACCAGATCACGGCCTTGTCGCGGCGCAGCGCGAAGTAGCCCAGCGAGTCGCGCTCGCCGTGTTTGGCGAGCAGGTCGCGCAGCCGCCGCTCGTCCTCCTCGCCGAGCAGCTCGCGGCCCCGGGGCGCGCGGAAGCAGGCGTACAGGACGAGGAGGAAGGTCGCGGCGGTCAGGACGTTGATGGTGATGTCCACCCAGCGCGGGGCGTGCACGTGCTCGATGTGGTCGGCGAGCGGACCGACGCTGACGCCGCGCAGCAGCGCGTACACGATCTTGTCCGCCAGGGAGGCCGAGGCTTCGGTGTGCGCCTTGTTGGTGGCGTCGACCAGCCAGGTGCCGATTCCGCCGCTGACGACGATGCCGCAGGCGGCGACGATCAGCGCGAGCTTCGGGTTGGAGCGGTCGCCCACGGCCCGGAACTGCGTGCGGCCGAGCAGCAGGGCGGTCACGAACAGGCCGGTGAGCAGGGCGGAGATCCAGTTGAAGACGTGCCGGTTGTAGGTGTGCTGGGTCAGGGCGGCCACGTACAGCGCGAACAGCGGACCGGCGAGCAGCAGGTTCACGATCCACGCCGCCCGCTTGCGGCGCCGCATGACCGCGGCCAGGAACAGGGCGAGGACCGCCGAGACCAGACCGGCGGTGGCCAGGTACGGAGTGAAGAACTGGCCGCCGTTGTGCTCGTGCACCTCTTCGCGGAAGGGGAGCGAGAGGACGGCCACGATGTTCAGCACGGCCATCAGCCGCAGGTACCAGACCGTGGCGACGGCCGCCCCGGGGCCGAGGCGCGCGGGCAGCGAGGGTCCCTCTCCCGCCGCGCCCCGCGGACGCCGGGCGCGCTGCTGGTCGATCACTGCTTGTTGCTGTGCGGGCACCGCGATGACTCACCTTGACGAGAGACAGGCCGGAAGGACCGGCGTGGACAGAGGCACTCGCATCGACCCTACATTTCGTAGGGGTAACGGTGGCCTTTCCCAGGGTAGGAGTCCGGCAAGGAGGATCCCAGCCCCGCGGTCCCGGCGGGGGTGCCGCGGGACGGTCGCCGGGGGCGACAGGTTCACCCGTACGGGGACCCGGGAAGTCTACGGGGCTCTCTCCTCGGCGTGCTCCAGACCGGCGCGCTCGAGGTCCGCGTGGTCGAGCAGGAACGGCACGATCGCCCGCTCCAGCAGGGCGCGCTCCCAGGCCTCGCGGGCCCGGCGCACCCGGGGATCGCGGTCCGCCGGGTCGCCGTCGTCGCCGCGGCGGGCGCGGGCCAGGAGCCAGGCGAGGTCCCCGAGGGCCGCTCCCGCCGTCACGACGGCGGCGATCACCCCGGACATCACGAGCCCGTCGCCGATGTGCGGGCGCACGGCGAAGGCCCGCAGCCCGAAACCGCACAGCAGGAAGACCCCTGTGGCCGCGGCCCCCAGGCTCGGCACCAGGACCGCGAGCGCGGGCAGGAGTCTTCTTTGCATACGATCCCCGCCGTCGCCCTCCCGCCCGTCACGGTCGGCGGCCGCGGCCCGCAGCGCGAGATAGTGGTCGTACTCGTCGGCGGCGACCCCGGCCAGGCGGTCGCGCGCCTCCAGGGCCCGCGCCCGCAGCCGCTCGCGTACCGGTCCGGCACCGGCGGCTCCGATCGCCGACGCGATCCGCGGAAGGCCGAGGGCCCGGTCCACGACCCGTTCGAAGATCGGGCCGTCCGCTGGTGACGGCTCCTCGGACTCCCGCACAGATCCCCCGATCGGCACACTACGGGCCGGCCGATACGGACCGGCGGACGGACGAGCCAAACCCTACAACATGTAGGACATCCGGAAGGGGCGGAGTACGGACACCGCGCACCCTCCGTGGCGACGACTCGAACATGCGGTCAGCGTTCCTCGGCGGGCTCGGCGTCCAGACCGGTGCACGCCAGCTTGCCGTCCACCTTGGCGCACGCCTCCACGTCGTCGGGCGACGTCACGGCGAGCATGGGGCTCGCCGAGTCACCGGAGCCGTCTCCCGGATACGCGGCGGAGAGCACGTCCCGCCCCTTGCGGACGGAGATGACGCGGGCGTCGGAGGCGTCCGCGTCGACCTCGGCCCAGGCGGTGCCGCAGGTCGGGGAGTACTCGAGGCGCACCGCGTAGGAGGCGTCGCGGACCTTGCTCTTGGTCTGCGCGTCCCGGTCGCAGGAGGACACGTCCGGAAGCTGCCCCTGGCAGGCGCCGCCCCGGCACCGGGGGGTGGCCGCGGCGAGCCGTCCGCCCGGCGTGCCGGAGCGGTCGGCCGCGAGGAGGGCGACGGCGACCGCGGTGACCGTGACGATCAGGGCGAGCGCCGACAGCGGCAGCCGGCGGAGCCGGGGGGCCCGCGCCGAGGCGCCCTCGAACGGCGGCGTGTCGGTGCCGGCGGGAGGCGGGCGGTCGGCCGCCTCCCACAGGGCCAGAACGGGGGCGGGGTCGGCGCCGGCGAGTGCGGCGAGCGCCTCGACCGCCGAACCGGGGGGCCGCTGGGCGCCGTTGAGATAGCGGTGCCAGGCGGACTTGCTGTACGGGGTGCGCGCGGCGAGGGCCGCGAGGCTGAGACCGGTGCGCTCCTTCAGGTCGCGCAGCGTGGTCACGAACGCCTCGTCCGTCTGTGCGGGCGGTGCGACCGGTGGGTCGCAGGGCTCCGTCGTCCGTGCCGCGCCGGCTTTCACGGTCTCGATCCTTGGGGCTGTCGCATGACCTGTCCCTCAACACCTGATCCTGTTTGGGCGGTTCGCCCTGGTTGTCGAGATGTGTTCCCGAGGGTGCGGTGCCGCCACACATCGGGACCGGTATGAGAAATGGGAGACGGAAGTCGCCGGGGACGGAGCGCGCCGACGGCCTGCCCGGTCACATGAGACCGGGCAGGCCGTCCCTTGGAGGGGTCAGCACCAGGGCAGGGTGCTGCGCGCGCGGACGTAGTGGGCGGAGACGTAGCCCTGGTTGCCCGAGAGCTTGTACCAGCGCCGGTTGCCGAAGACGTACGAGCCGTTCTTCTTGCAGACCAGTACCAGGCGGCCGTTGACGTGCCGGTGGCCGACGACGCGGTAGCGGAAGCCGGGGCCGGAGCGGACGTTCAGTCCGATGTGGCGCGTGGCGACGTGTCCCACGACGCGGACGGAGCGCCGGTGGCGGACCGGGCGCGTGCTGTGCCGGGTGTGGCCGACGGGGTGGGAGCACCGTGGCGAGCGGTGTGCGCGATGCCGGGCCGGGATGTGCCGGGCCGGGGCGGGGAGCAGGATGTGCGGGCGGTGCGGGGCCGTCCGGACGACCGGCGCCGGGGTGGGCCGGCTCCCGTCGGCGGCGACTGCGGCCGTTGGCACCAGCGCGAACATCGCGACCGCGGCCACCAGGCCGCTCTGCAGTGTCCGGCGAATCATGGGAACCTCCGTGCTGACGTTGCCGATCACGGTCTGCGTGATCTCATGTCGCCCAGCGTTTCCGTGCCGACGGCCGGGGATTCCGTCCCGTTGTGCCAGGGATACGGGAAACGTCCCGTGGGACGAGCGGCGGCGACGAGCCGCCGGGGCACGGGCCGCGCACCACGGCGCACGACACGCGGTCAGCCCCGCGCCACCCGCCGGATGACGTCGTCCCACCGGAGCCGACCGAGGACGCACAGCCGTACGGACATGCGAACGGCCCCGTCTCGGGGCCGGTCCACCGCTGCCGCCGGGTCATTGCGGGTCGTCATGCCCGCTCACCCGGGTGATGATCCACGGTGCTGTCGCCACCGGTTCGGATCCTCCTCCAGGGCCGCCCGGTCCCAGCCGCCGCGTTCCGCGGCGGCCTCGTAGGTCGTGTGCAGGAAACCGGCCAGTACCCGGTCCGGGTCGGCCGCAGTACGCACCGCCTCGTACGGGAGAAGGAACTGACGGTGGTCGGAGCTGTAGAACGCGTCGGCCGGGGTGACCGGCTGCGCGGCGAAGCCATCCGGCTCGGGATAGGCGTAGGAGTAGAAGGCCCCCTCTTCCCCGCCGCCGGGCCAGAAACCGCAGCTGCTCAACTCGCGGGAGTAACCCTCCACCATCACCCAGTCACCGCAGTTCGGGGCGCCGCCGGGATGCGGCGGGGCCGCCCGCCCCGAGAACCTCGTGCAGGCCAGGTCCATGGCACCCCAGAAGAAGTGCACGGGGCTGACCTTGCCGACGAAGTACGAGCGGAACTCCCCCAGCACCCGGTTGGCCTGCAGCAACTGCTGCCAGAAGAGCTGTGCGGCGCTCGGGTCGTAGGAAGCGTGCTGGTAGTCCTCATCGAAGGGGATCGCCGGGTCCACCTCGTTCGGAGACGCCTGGATCCTCGTCTCGATTCCCAGCTCACTCAGGGCGCGCATCGTCGCACGGTAGAAGTCGGCCACCGGTCTCGACTCCAGGGCCACGCTGCGGTTGGCGCCGTCGCTGCTGCGGACGCACAGCCGATGGTCGAGGAAGTCGAACTCGAGGTCGAAGACCCCTGAGCGGTAGGGGATCGCCGACGTGGTCAGGCCGCGCGGGCTGACGTACAGGGTGACCTGCCACCAGTGATTGACCAGGGGCGCGTGGGCCAGCCGGATCTTGCCGACGATCTGGGTCCACATGTGCAGTGTGTCCCGGGTCTCGGTCCAGTCGGCGACCCGCAGCCGCGGCCACATCGTCCGCGACGCCCCATGGGAGACCATGGCCACAGCCCACTCCTCCCAGGACGACTGACCGATACCGACCACGCTGCCCTCAGCCGGAGAATCAGGCAACCCGGCGCGCCTCACCGGCCATCGGACCGGAACGCTTGGCATGCTCCACGAGCAGCCGCTGCGCCTGCCTCGCCACAGTGATCCAGCAACCGGTCCCACCAGAGGCGGGAGGCCCTGCCGGGCCGGTTCGGAAGGAGTCCCCAATCATGAAGGTCGACCAGCCGGTGCTGGTACTCGCGTCCACCGGAGGGCAGGGCAGTGCCGTCGTCAGCGCGCTGCTCTCCCGCGGTGTGACCGTCCGTGGCCTGGTCCGCAACCTTGGATCCGCTTCGGCCCGGCGCCTGGCCGCCCGCGGTGTCGAGGTTGTCGGCGGAGATCTGGGGGACCGGGAGTCCCTGGCCTCGGCCATGCGGGGAGTAGCCGGTGTGTTCGCGATGACCACGCCCTTCGAGTCAGGGCCGGCCGCCGAGATCGCACAGGGCCGGGCCGTTCTCACCGCCGCCCATGAGACTCGTGTGCCGCATTTGGTCTTCAGTTCCGTCGCAGGTGCCGACCAGGACACCGGCGTCCCGCACTTCGAGACCAAGGCGGTGATCGAACGGGAACTGGCCGCGGGCGAGGTGCCCTACACGATCTTGGGTCCCACCTATTTCTTCGACAACGCCCTCGGCGGCGTGGACCGGATCCTCCAGGGGGTGCTCGATCTGCCGCTGCCCCCGGACCGCCCGCTGCAACAACTGGCACGCCCCGACCTGGGCGGGTTCGCCGCCGCCGTCTTCGCCGAACCTGACAGCTTCATCGGACAGCGCATCGAGCTCGCCGGCGACGCCCCCACGCCCGATGACATGGCCGCCACGTTGAGCACGGTGCTCGGTCGGACCGTTCGCCACAACGAAGTGCGGCTCGACGAGATCGGCAACGACGACATGCGGGCGATGTGGGCGTTCCTGCGTGGCCACGGCTACCGCGTCGACGTGCCGGCGATGCACGCCGCTCATCCCGGTCTGCGCTGGACGTCGTTCGCCGACTGGGCCGAGAGCGCCTTCTCATCGACACCATGACAGGCCGCCTGGCCCACGGGGGCGTTCCGCCGCCTGCGGCCGCACCCGGCCGTCCGGCAGCGGCTGGTAATCCAGCCGTGATGCGCGAGAAGCCCCTCAATTTCAGGGGCGGCAAAAGACGAAGGCAAGGAGAGTCTTCTCCTTGCCACTCTCAACGTATAGCGCACCGGGGGGCTTGCGGCAAGACCCGGGCCCCGGCGCAGAATCGTCGGCCGAGGCCACAACCTGCGGAAACGGGGGCAAGACGTGCGTGTGTCGTTGTCGACGCGTTCAGGACGCGGTGACGTCGGACCAGTGACGGGACCGGAGTTGCGATTGCGGGCGCTCGGGGCGGAGGTGCGGGGGTGCGCGCCGGCCGACAGGGCGGCGCGGCCGGCCGACAGGGCGGCGCGGCCGACCGACAGGGCGGCGCGGCCCAACAACAGGGAGGCCCGGACGACCCCCCCGGC